>JBDKVB010000045.1 GCA_039679385.1 Armatimonadia bacterium
GCAGTTGGCCAAGACACTGTGTCATACCGGAGAGACCTCCCGAAAGGGCCTTCTGTTGGCGCAGAACCCCATTTCGACGTCTCTCCGGTTTCACTTCCTCAGTAACTCATGAATAATGCGGGCTAGCTCACCAGTCTCTGTGCCTCGCTCGGACGCGGCGGTGGGTCCCAGGGCCGCCGATCCCTAGGCCTAAGGACCTATTGCCGTGCCGTGAACCGGACCGTAGACTGTCAAGCGATTGTCCCGCCACTGGAAAACCCTTCCGGACGGCGAGAAGGCGGCGGGCTTCCTGGCCCCAGCCGCGGGCAGTACAGGCAGAATCCGGGAGAGCCGCATGGTCCAGAGGCGCGCATCTGTCCACACGGACACCACTGCACATCTCGCCAAAGGAGAGACCATGAAAACCCCACTGACACCCGTAGCGTTGCTCCTGATAGCGATGGGACTGCTCGTTTGCAGCGCGGCCACCGCCCAGAACGAGGACCAGTGGCGGTGGCAGGCCGGCTTCTACACCTGGATCGCGGAGATGAGTGGACACGCCACTATGGCTGGCAACGTGCTGCCTTTCGCGGTGGACTTGAACGACGTGCTGGACAATGGGACCGGGTACAACCTTCACGTGGAGGGCATGAAGGGGTCCCAGGGCTTCTACCTGGATGGCAGCTACCTCAAGTACAGCGACTCGGCCATGGTGACACCGGGAAGCGAGAGCGCCGCGGTTAGGGTCAGTGGCGAGCTCAAGGAACAGATCGTCGAGATCGGCTACATCCACGACCTGTGGCGCAAGCAACTCAAACCCGACAACCCGGCTGCGGCGCTGGACGTCAAGGGCTACATCGGGGCACGGTACACGGACATGACCGTCAGCGCGGCAGTACCGTCGATGAGCCTCGTCGACGAACGCAGCGATAGCTGGATCGATCCCCTCATCGGCTTCACGGCGAGCATGCCTGTCGCCATGAAGGTCGGTATCCGCCTCAGGGGTGAGTACGGGGGCTTTGGGATCGGCAACGCCTGCGACAGCACCTACAAGATCCGGGTCAGCGCCCTGTATCTCTTCAACCCGAAGATCATGGCAGAGCTAGGCTGGCAGTGGATGGGCGTCGACAACGACGAGCTCGGTACGACAGGCACCACCGAGCTTGACATCACCTCCAGTGGCCCGCTCTTCTCCCTGACCCACAACTTCTAGAAGTCCGTGTGGTCCTCAGGCCATACGCAGACACCAAGGGGTGCCGTCTGTTCCCGGGCGGCACCCCAGACCGACCCGTGTGTGACGAGTTCTGAAGTGCTTGTAGGAGACGCTCCGGTCTACGTCGAAGAAGTGATTGGGGGCCCAGACAGTTGTTGGTGCCGGGTGGTGGGGGTGATCAGGCGTGGAGCAGGCAGAGAGCACGGTGTTCGTCGTCGATGACGACGAGGCGGTC
The DNA here is from genome assembly GCA_039679385.1 of Armatimonadia bacterium. Taxonomy (NCBI): domain Bacteria; kingdom Bacillati; phylum Armatimonadota; class Armatimonadia; species Armatimonadia bacterium. The sequence goes on from JBDKVB010000045.1 coordinate 1,428, forward strand.
TGCCGTTCACTGAAGAGATTGCTGCGTGCCCTTGGCTGGAAGGTGGAGGCTTTCGCCTCGGCCGAGCAGTTCCTCACGGCACCGCGTCCCAGGTCTCCCGCATGTCTGGTCCTCGATCTTGAGTTGCCTGGCCGTACCGGTCTGGAGTTGCAGGAGGCCCTGCGCAGCAGCGCCATCGACCTTCCCGTCGTCTTCATCACCGGCCACGGTGACATCCCGATCGCGGTCAGGGCGATGCGGGCCGGCGCGATTAGCTTCCTCCTCAAGCCGCTCATTGAGCGGGATCTGCTGGATGCCATCGAGGAGGCCCTGGCGTCCAGTTCCGAGCGCGCCAATCGGGCCCAGGAGAGGGCGGAGGTCTGCCGGCGGATCGAGTGCCTCACCCCGCGGCAGCTCCAGGTCATGCGCCTCGTCATCCGTGGCATGCTCAACAAGCAGATTGCCGCAGCACTCCACATTGCCGAGAAGACGGTCAAGGTGCACCGCTCGCGTATGATGCAGGTGATGCAGGTCGACTCCGTGGCTGAGCTGGTCCGTCTGGCAGCCAAGGCCGAACCCGGTCTGGAGTCGTCTGTGGCCGTAGGCGCTGCGTGTCATAGCTGACCTTCTCCGGCGCCTCTTCCCACGCGAAAGAACTAGTCCCCTGCGGCTGCGCAGGGGACTGACTGGTTCTTGCGATAGAGAAGGAAGCCGGCCGATGCTACTGTCGTGCCAGGAGCATGTGAACGACCTGCTCGGGGTCGATCATGTGGGTGTAGCTATCGTCCCCAGCCTCAATCAGCACGCCCCTCAAGTCACCGTTGAAGGCATTGCCCCGTGAGCCACAGTCCTCGGAGATGGGCGAGCCGGCATCAACGCCTACGTCGCAGGTGTCGTCAGCGGAAAAGAGGACAGACTCGGTCACCGGCACAGCCCCTTCGCCGTCCTTCTTGTCATCTAGGTAGAGAGAGATCTTACCACCCTTGGCGGGACCGCCGCCCTCATAGGCGAACTCCATGCGCACCTTGTGTTCGCCCGGCGTCAGAACGGTGGCGCCCTCGGTGTAGAAGCGCTGGATGCCCAGCAGGTTGTAGCAGTACTTCAGCTTCCCGCCCTTGGCGTAGAAGGACCATCCGCCGCAGATGCCGCCCTGGGCGACGATCACGCCCTCAGCGCCGCCTTCGGGCACGACGATCTCAGCGGAGACATTGTGAGACTTGCACTTGATGTTGACGACGCAGCTCTCGCCGAGGCGTCCCATCCCGCGGAACAGAACCTGTGCGTTGCCCTTGATGAGCGTCGGGCGTCCTGCCCTGTCTGGGTCGGCGCGTTCCTCACCGCGGTCATCCAGCGGTAGCGCATTGTGGCGGGCCGCCTGGATCAGCCAGAGGCGCTGCAGCTCATGCAGCTTCTCCGGCATCTGCGCTGCGAGGTTCTTGGCCTGTGTCCAGTCCTTCGTGGTGTCGTACAGCTCCCATTGGGGGTCTGACACGGCCCACCGAAGGCGCTGGAGCACCCGAATCCCGCATCATCGATCAGGATGATCAGGATGTTCGGCGCGCCCTCGGGCGGGCGCAAAGGATCGATGGCCGGGTACCTGCTGTCCGGGTTGCTCGCGTCGAAGTGAACCACTTCGGTGTGAGGCCGATCGGGGATTGGCAAGACGACGCGACTCGCGTCCAGATGTGGCACCTCGCTCACCTCTCTCCACCGGATGTCTGAGCAGCGGCAGATCGCCGTCCCATCGCACGCCTCACTTCCCGGCCTCCTCCTGACCGCGGGCATGGTCGATGCGCAGGAAGGCCTTCTCGGCTTCCTCGACCGTCCCGAACACGTAGTCCTTGCCCAGTCGGTCGACGAAACCCGTGCGCACCAGCATCTCGAGGAACTTGCCCCTGGCCCGCGCGAGGGCCATTGTCTTCCCGGCGGCAACAAGGCTGCGCCGGACCTCCTCGAGGGCATCGCTCCCCGTCGTGTCAATCAGGGCCATGGCTTCGGCGTCCAGCACGAACCACTCCAGGTCATGGCTGCTGCTGATCACCTGGCGCACCCGCGAACTGAAGTAGGGCGCGTTGAAGTAGACCACCGAGGCATCGAATCGGTAGGCCAAGACCCCGGGGATGGTCACTGCCTGCGGGAACTCCGCAACATCGACATGACCGCGCAGGCCGGGGAGGGTACCTAGGATCGCGTCCGACGGCCGCGAAGCTCGGGCCAGCAACCCGATCAGTGAGAGGATGGCCGCCACCAGCACGCCGGGCGCCATCCCGACGGTGATGACCCCCAGTGTCGTGATCACCGTGAGCCGGAACTCGGGTCGCGAGACACGCCGGAACCAGGTGATGGTCTCCCACTCGAACAGGTGGATGACGGCCGTAATGACGATGGCGGCCAGGGCCGCAGTCGGCAGGTATGCCAGAGGGCCGGTCACGAAGAGCAGCACAAGGGCCACGCCGACGGCTCCGACCAGTTGGGCCACCTGAGTCTTGCCGCCGTTCGCATCGACCACTGCCGTGCGCGAATCCGCGCCACTAATGGCGAAGCCCTGAGACAGTCCGGCACCAAGGTTGGCCGCGCCGATGCTGATGAACTCCCGGTTCGCGTTGAGGGTGTAGCCGCCCCGGTTGGCGAAGCTGCGGGCTGTCAGGATGCCGCTGCTGAAGCTCATCAGGGCGACACCCAGGGCTCCTGCGGCGAGGACTGCCATCTGTTCGGGCGGCACCACAGGGAAGCCGAAGGGTGGAAGACCGGTGGGCACGGTGCCGGTTACGGCGACTCCAGCGGCCTGCAGATTCAGCAGACGGGACGCCACTATGCCCAACACCACCACGAGCAAGGGCATGGGGAAGCGGGGAATCAGCCGCCTGCCGGCCGCCAGTAGAAGAAGGGCTGCGACGCCCACGGCGAGGGTTGGCCAGTGTGTCTGGTCGAGCTTGCGGAGGAGGTCGTAGGCCAATCGGAAAAAGCCGCCGCCGGAGGCGGTATAGCCGAGAACCTTGCCCAACTGCCCGGTGACGATGGTGATAGCGACACCGTTGAGGTAGCCGACGAGTACGGGTTTGGCGAGGAAGTCGGCGACGAAGCCGACGCGGGCGACACCGGCGGCGATGCTGATGGCCCCGACCATGAGCGACAACATAGCCACCAGCGGGATCCGCTGTTGAGGGTCACTCGCCAGGGGAGCGACGACGGCCCCAACCAGCGCAGCCGTTGCGGAGTCGGGTCCTACGACGAGCTGGCGCGACGACCCCAGGAAGGCGTACACCACCATCGGCAGGATCGTCGCCCAGAGGCCGACGACGGGCGGGACACCGGCGAGCTGGGAGTACGCCAGACCAATCGGCACCGCGACGGTCACAAGTGCCAACCCGGCTCCGATGTCGCCGCGCAGCCAGGACTTCTCGTAGCGGCGCAGCACCGCCAGTAAGGGCATCCACGACTCCAGCCGGCCAAGAGGTCTGCGCTGCTCCCCGACCTCCTTCACTGGTGATGCCATCGCAGGGCCTCCCATGCCAGGCCGACTCTCGCCGCCGCAGAACGCTCCTGGGCAGTTTCAGCGCCCTGGGGTCTGTCCGTCACTACCCAGGTCCCGCCTCCAGCCACGCCGCCCACAGAATCAGCGCGCCATAGCTGAGAGCGCCGAGAGCGAAGTAGGTGAACCGGCCCTCGCCCTCCCGGGGGAACTCGTCTTTGATGCTGTTGATCACCACGCCACCTGCTACCAGACCGACAATGGTCGTCAGACAACTGATTGAGACCGGCGCGAGCCAGGCCACCAGCGCCCCTGCGAGGATAGAGCCGGCCATCAGCCACCGGCCGAACCGCTCAAAGCGCACGCCATAGTCGCTACGCATGCCCTCATCCGTGATCAGGATGTGCAGCGCCAGGGCCCCACAGTAGAGCGCCAGGGCAGCCAGACCCTTGGACCACTCCACGAGCAGATAGCCCATCATGAGGTTGTAGATGGCGAAGCCGCCCTCATGCACTGGGACCATCTGCCCCGCAGCGTCCTCGCCTTCGGCCTCTGCTGGGACCGTGCCCGGGCTCTTGCGGTGCCCCATGAGCTGCTCGAGGCCGTAGAAGATCGTGAAACCGAGCAGGGCTGCGACATAGACTCGGAACTGAGGAAAGGGCAGTCCCTTCCCCTCCATGGCCTCTACGAAGGCACGCTGCTTGTCACCCATCAGAGGCAGCAGATCCAGGAACACGTAGGCCACGGATACGCCCGCAGCCAGTGACAGCCACCTGCGACGGTGAGCGATGCCGCTCAGGTTCAGGTTACCACTCAGCACGTGCACGAGGGCCAGGGCCAGAGCCCCGACCAGGTAGGCGATACCCACTCCGTGCTCCTTCGCCGGAACAGAAGGGTCCGTCTGAGCCTGTGCCTACGTCAGAAGGGGCCGGTCTGCATCGCGATCCCCAGGAACACAAGGAGCCCCAGCAGGACGATGAAGAAGGCGACGATAAGGCTGGCTGAGATCGGGCGCTGGAGCGGGTGCAACCCCAACTCGTGGTAGGCCCTGACGTGCTGATAGATAGCCAGCACCATGCCCAGCGTGCCCATGATCGCCAGTGCCAGCCCAATGTTGCGTCCCGCGTGAGGCCTCTCGACCGGCCCGGGCAGCTTCTCCTGCATCTGCTGCAGGAACTTGGCGATCGTGAAGCCGAAACTGATCATGGACAGCGCGGTCCGCACCCAGGCATCCAGGGTCCTCTCGAGCGCCAGCCGGGTACGCATCACTGCCAGGTCGGTTCGCTCCTGGGCCAGTTGCGTGCCCACATCCTTCTGCGCCTCAGGCTGATCCGTCACTGCCATCATCTCCTGATGGAGCCAGAGGAGGCCCTTGTCGAGTGGCACGGATTGAGGGCAGCCGCGAGGCGATCCGGTTGGTGATGCCCCGGGCCAGCGAATACGGGATGGCCATGCAGACCACACCTACGATGATCGCAGCGCCGGGGTAGACCATGGCCAGGATCATGTACTGGATCACCGCGTCGAACACGGTGGCGAAGATCACTGCCTTCCCGATCCCGGCCCAGCCGCTGGCGGCCTGACGCTTCCGGTCTGTGGGCACCATGACGATGTCGAAGATGTACGGGGGCTGGCCCATCTTGGCGTCGTTCACGCCGTCCCTGACACCGTAGAGGACTGCGAGAATCGGCTGAAGGATGAACCGAAACGCTGCCGGGCCGGTCAGACGTAGTCCCATGTCGGCCCAGAACTGCGGTGAGAAGGGGTACACCGGCCTCACTCCTCTGCCCGGGTCTTCCCCGGGAGATGTCCTAGAACAGCAGCCCGACCAACCCCTGGAATATCTCCTGCGCAGGTACGAGCAGGAAAGCCACAGGCACAAAGGGCACCGCCGCGCCACCAAGCAGGACGAGCAAGTGCCTTCCCCGGAACACGGTCAGCCGCATCTCGTACACGAGCTGGGCGACCGAGTTGAGATCGGTGCGCGCGGAGAAGTCCGGTTCGGCCAGCGACTGGGCATCTCCCGCTCCCGGTACCAGCCAACGCGTCTCGAAGGCTTGGCCCTGCTGGCACACCAAAGCCCCATACCCGGCAATCCCCGCGACCTTCGCTCGCACCAGTGTCCGCGTGAAAAGAACCAGGGGGCCGGCGAAGATGATAAGGATACCGAGCACGCCGCCGAGGAACTGGAGCTGAAGGTCACTGATCCCGGCACCGGCTGCGAGAATGCGGGTCGCGAAGTGCCCGGACACGCTCGCCAGCATTCCCGCCGCCGCCACCGCGAATACCATCAGCGACAGGTTGAGAAAGCCCAGTCCGCCGGCGCCATCCGGATGTGACGGCACGATACGCAGACGCAGACGGCTGACCTTCCAGCAGAACCTCCACCACAAGACCATCCGCCAGAGCCAGCGCATCGACACCAGCGTTGACAGGGGCATCGCGATGCACACGGCCCACCAGCCCGGTCGAGAGAGCAGTCGGGTGCCTCCGTCGACGAAGGCCCACTGCATCGCGCCATGGGCGGCCGCCTCGTAGATCAGGAAGCTGGATTGGACAAGGGCCACCATCAGGATGGCGATCTCCGCGATGGTCGAACTCGCCAGCCGCGTCGTCGAGAGGACCAGTTGATCCAGACGCGGGTGCTCCTCGGCAGATACCAGACCCGTCGAGCAGAAGCAGTCGTCGACCCACGCCAGCAGGCGATCGAAGCGCGTCTGGGCGGCCAGAAGCAGCGGCATCCCAACCAGAAGACGGCCGGTGAGGCCCCAATCGGACAGCACCGTCGTCCCCGCCGCTGTCCCGTAGGCCTTGCCTTCCGCGAGCGACAGGAGCACGAGTGGAAGCCAGGCGACCGCCGTCACAACCAGCCAGAGCCTCGGGTGACCGGGGTTGTCAGGACCTGCGAGCCCAGCCCGGTGGGTTAGGTCAAACAGCGGCCCGCGATTGAACAGCGAGAAACGGTGGACCGGCGAACCGCGCACCACGCTCACCCTGGGTACTCAGCAATCGGGCCTTCCGCCGGGCCCTGCGTTGAGACTCTCTCTCAGACTGTCCGGCTCATTTGCCGGGCAGTGCGGCTCCGAGAGCGTAGACCTCATAGGCGGTCCCCATCGCGGCGCTGCCAAGCATCGGGACCGTGAACTTGGGCGTCTCACCGGGCGCCACCCTGTTGATCACTACCCGCCCAAAGGAAGCAATCCCCTCTGCCTCGGGGACTATCACGACCACCTCGACCCGCGCCGGCCAGCTCTGGTTGTTGCGGATCATCCCGGTCACCGTGGTCGCATCCTGCCACTGTGAGTAGAGCACCGGGAGATCAGCCACACCGGGCTGTCCCCAGGGCTCCCAGGGCTGCGCGACATACGCGGTGCACTTGGCGAAGCTACCCTTCAGCGGCACGCGCTTGATGAAGGTCCGCATCTCACCCGGTCGCAGGGCCACGATTCGGTGCGCCAGACCTAACGGGTCGCCGTCGAGATTGGTGCCCACGGGTTTCCCGTCCGGGCTCATTGCGTTCAGCACCACGGTCGCGTTCAGCAGGCCGGAGGCGGGATTGGGGTTGGCAAGCGTGACCGCTGTAAGGACGCCACCCTTACCGTCCGGCAGTGACTTCGTGCCCTTGATGATCAGGGGCCGGGGTATCTCGGGTCCCACCTGCGGCTCGACCTTCTGGTCGGTGTCGACGTAGGCCACAAACTCGGCGCCCTTGGGCAGGGAGATGTCCGTGCCGTCGATATCGAGGAGCGGGATCAGTGAGGGCGAGGCCGTCAACGAGGAGCGCTTGCTGCCCTCGAACTCCATAGCGGGCAGGATGCGCGCCAGCAGGCGCGTGCCATCGGCCGCGGACACGAAGCTCATCTTGAGCCCGAGGGAGGCCTTCCTGCGGATAAGACGTGGTGCCTCGGAGGCAGTGACGACCGCCTGGGCCGCGGATCCCGGTCCGATGAGCAGTCCACCGTCTGGCGTGAACTTGGCGTCTCGGACGATGAGCTTGACGGTCGTCCCGACAGGGGTGCTCCCCGCCGTAACGGGAGTGACGACCTGCAGGACCACGGGCGTACCGTCGAGCATGACCACCGGCTCTGCCCACACCCGGGCCCCACTCAGAACTGCGAACAGCATCGCCAGCACTACCGGGTAAGCTCTCATCTCGACCCCTCCCGCCCCAGCCGCGCAACTGCACGCTGATCTTCTGAAGGCAAAGCAAGATGCCCCGACTCACGCTGTAACAAGAGGCCAGGGACACTAGAGTCTACGGCTCTGCGAGTTGAGCCGCTATTGGACCTTGGGGCACTCCCGACCATCGGCCCAGCAACCGCGACCTTGCCCTAACGTCCCATAGACACCGCGACGGTCGGGGCCTACCCTCTTGCTGTCGGGCAGCGCCGTGCATTCCGACCGGCGCTGCGGTGCCAGGTCGTCATCCCCTCGCCAGGCCGGAATCGACCGGCAGACTTCCGAGGCAGACCCATGAGATCGCTGACACGCTGGTTGCTCCTCTTGCTCACTGCCTTCGTGCCGCTTGCCGGGCAGGCCGCACCCTCCGTCATCGCCGACGGGACCCCGATCGTCGTGATGCTCCCGAAAGCAATGACCTCAGGCGGGCCCAAGGTCGGATCGACCGTGCCCCTGATCGTCCGCGACACGATCTATGACGCCGATGGCCAGACCCTCGTCCAGAGCGGTGCCGAGGCTCAGGCGACGATCACCGCCTCCAGGGAGGCGAAGCGTCTCCTGCGACCCGGCTCACTGGACTTCGTCGTCGACTACGTGACTGCCGTCGACGGTACGAAGGTCATCGTTCGGGGAATGCACCGGAAAGCGGGGAAGAAAGTGGGGATCGCGGCCCGGATTGGCATCTCGCTGCTCTTCAGGCCGCTGATGCTGAGGAAGGGCAAGGACGTCTCCTATCCCGCGGGCATGCAGTTCGCCGTCTATGCCGATGGCGACCAGAAGGTCGCCGGGGTCTCTACGCCGGAGGCTCCTCGCCCGGTGGTAGTCAGCAGCCTCATGGCCCTCTGCGCGGACGCCGACACCGTGCTGTATACCTTCGCCCTGACCAATCCCAACCACCAGCACGGGCTGATGAAGGCTGCGGTCATTGCCACCGTCCAGAACGCCGAGGGCGATCCCATCGGCAGCAACACCGGCCCGAACCCCGGTGATCCGCAGCAACTGGTCGCTGCGCTTGGCCCCGGTCAGACTCGGACCTACATCAAGCAGGTCAACTTCGGCGGCGGCTATGCGAAGACCGACGTCTATGTGGCTCAGCCCTGGGAGATCTGGGACGAGGAGAGAAACCCCGAGAGAGAGCTGCGGATGCTCTACTCCGAGTGGAAGGACGAACGCACAGTCACCGGCATGGTTCGCAACGAGCAGACAACCCCGCTCAGGAGCATCGAGGTCCTCGTCACGGTACGTAAGGAGGGTGCGGTGAGCGCCTTTGGTGTGACGAGGTTCGAGAGCCTTGCCGCGAACGCCAACCAGCGTTTCGAGGTGCGGTTGACCGGTCCCACGACTCCCGGCACAGCCTATGACGTCTCGGCCTATGGCCGAGTCCCGCCGCCAGCGAAGTAGCCCGGAGTGGTGCTGAAGCGCAGTCGGCCTTCGGCCTTCCCTACTTCCCGACCAGTCGCACCCAGTCCAGCTCGATCTTGTCCCCGGCGCCTCCCATGTCCAGGCGGAGGATCTTCAGCGTCCCGGTCCACTTGCCCTCAGGATCCTGCGTGATCTGGTAAGTGTGCCATGCGCCGTCCGGTGCCAGCGGGAAGGTCATGCACTTGTCGGCCGTCATGTTCGGGTCGGCGGTGGTCGTGTAGAAGAGCTGACAGGTTGATACACCCTCGGGTACGCGCACCCGCATCGCCACACACGCCAGTTGCGCCACTCCGACTCCCACGTTGTCCACGATAAGCTGCGGGTCGTCTCCTGTCGCCTCGGTTGTCAGGACACCGTCGACGACGGCAAAGGGCTTGACCTGGTAGGCGATCCAGCCCTCGCTCCCACGATCGGCGAACTCCCAGGCCTTCAGCGTCGGCCCGGTGGGAAGGGACTGGTCGACCTGCCAGTTGACCTTCCGCGTGGACAAGGGCGGATCGGGGTAGGGCTGCTTCTCCATCTCGGCTGCCTTCGCCAGCTCCTCGCCGTGCAGCACACTGAAGGAAGCGATCTTGTCAGGGCTCGGCACGTAGTCGGTATGCGGTTCGGGAGCCTTGGTGTAGACGCCGCGGAGCGCATCGAGGAAGCCGAAGCCCCACTGCTTGTCGGGCTCCAGGAAGCTGCCCTCGCCCCACTCATTCCAGGCCTCGATGATCGCCATGTTGAGGCGCTTGTCGATGTAGTTGAGGCTGGCGCGGCACATCCGGGCAAACTTCTCCGGGCTCTTGTCGCGGATGACGGCCGCCCTCTCACTGTGCCGTGGGCGGCTGTCCCAGTTGGTGCCAATCGGAAGCAGGTAGGGCAAGCCGGGCCTGGCGGTGATTCCCTTCCAGGTGGTCTCGTAGTGCTTGACCGTGTCGTCGTAGGGGATGCTGTAGCCGCCGCGCCACTCGTACTGGGAGTCGTAGTCCGTTCCGTAGTAGCCGTAGCCGGTCATGCCGCTGAACCCGGCGGTCTCATTCTGTCTCGCGGTGCCCATGGCGATGAGGTAGAGGTCTTTCATCCCCTTCGCCCGCAGAGCCTGGTTCATGGCGTCGATGGCCCTGGCAAAGCCCTCGGGACCGCCGTTGGCCTGGAGGACGGCCGCCGTGTCCCAGATCACCAGGACCGGGCGTCCATCAACAGTGAGGTAGTTCGGACGGCTGAAGTACTTGTCCGCCATGTAGTTGATCATCTCGACCAGGGCGGGAGGCTGGAAGTCTGCGTCAGCCGGTCTGCCTCCCGGACGGCCCTGCCAGTCCAGCCCGTGGTTGCACCAGTGGATGCAGAACTTCATCAGGTTGCAGTAGCGGGACTTCAGGAAGCCCTCTTCCAGAGAACGCAGAAGCCGGTGCTCACCGGCGTTCCAGTACCAGTCGAAGCAGAAGAAGGACACACCGTGCTCAAGCGCCCACTTGATGTGCCAGTCGTTGACCTCGGGGAGGGAGTCATCGTAGAAGCCCAGGAGCGGGCGAGGTGCAGGCTTCCGGGCGACCGCACGCCACTCGCTGTCCTCGTCATGGGTGCGATACGGGTAGTCGCCTCTGCCGGTGTCGCGGTACCAGCCGGGGAAGATGTAGACGCCGAGGGTCACGTCGGTCTGCACCGACTTGGGCTCAGGGACACCGTCGCCTTGCCAGACGACAGGCTCGGAACACGGGGCCACGGTGCCGAGGGCGACCAGGGCCGGTATCCAGGCGACTCTCAGGTTGGCCGCAAACGGGCTGAGACGCAGCGACATGGGTGGCAGCTCCCTTGTGGGTGAGTTCCGTCCTCTCGCGATCAGGAGGACACCGAAGGCCCCTTCCGACAGCCCGCAAAGCGTGCCCTCGCGTCGACAGTCCGGGAGCGACGCCTGCCGGTGCCGCTGGTCCATGGGTACAGCGTGCAGTTCCTCTTTGAGCCACTCGATCCTCCCCACCTGCCACGGGAAGGTTGCTGCACGAAGGGCGCGGAAGAGGATGTCGCCTACCCAAGACTCCCACAAGGACCTGCTCTCCCCCATGAAGATCACCTGCGACTGGCACATCCACTCCCGCAACTCCTGCGACCAGGCCTCACTGCCGATAGCCGACCTGATCACCGGCGCGGCAGGCGCGGGCATCAAGGACTACGGTGTCACCGACCATATCCATACGCCCTACAACCTGGGGGACCTGGACGCCTCACGGGCGGAGTACCTGAGCTGCGAACCCTCCGGGCGTTTCCACTTCGGGGTCGAGGTGAGTAGCGTCTCGCGTTGGGAGCTCGAACGGGTCGCTGCGGGTGCCGAAGGAAACCTGACCTACGGACTGCGCAGCGGCGGCCCTTGTGGGGCCGAACCGGCGCTGGCCCTCACCGAAGAGGACATGGCTCGGCTCGGGATCGAGTACGTCGTCGGCGGCACCCACTGGCCGCTGTATGTCCCCTTCGAGCGCGACGCCATCATCGCCGACTACCACCGCCAGAACCTGTTCCTCGTGACGCATCCACTGGTCGATATCGTCGCCCACCCCTGGTGGTGGATGGGGCACTGGAAGGACGCCGACGGCCGGTACACCAGCGACCCGTGGCTCGACGACTTCCGCAAGATCCCGCAGTCGATGCACGAGGAGTTCGGCGCAGCAGCGGTCGAGTGCGGCACTGCGGTCGAGATCAACCTTGGCGCAACGATACTCAACCGGGGCTACCCAGACAGCTTCGCACCGCAGTATGTGGAGTACCTCGCCGGGCTCAAGGCGCAGGACGTGCAGTTCAGCGTAGGGTCGGACTGCCACTCAGCGACCTACGATCCGGATTTCGCGGCTGCGGCGGAGATCCTCAAACCCCTCGGACTGCGCGATGAGGACTTCTGGCGGCTGAGTCCACTTCCCGAGGGCCCCAGAGCCTAGGCCAGAACAACGATGGAGCCCCACCGTCAGACCGATGGGGCTCCAAGGGGTTGCTGCCCTGGCGATGGCGATCAGCCCTGCGTTCCGACGGGTGTGAAGCAGGGACGCGCAGAGCCTGAGCCACCGTCGTTGGTGGGGTCGTCGCCGAACCGCCTCGCGGAGCGGCACTCGTCGGCGTCACCCCAGCAGTAGCCACCTCGCTCCACGCGCTCAGTACCCTTCTCCGGTCCCGTGGGGTCTGCGCTGGGGGAGCTTGCGTAGTACGTCTCCGAGTACCAGTCTGCGCACCAGGTCGACAGATTCCCTGCCATGTCCAGCGCGCCGCACCAGCTGACCCCCTTCGGGTAGCTGCCAGCCGGGCAGGTGTAGCCGTCGGGCCCCACGTTGTCATCGTTGCAGCAGAGGTTCTTGTCCCACCAGTTGCCCCAGGGGTAGGTCCGACCTTCCGACCCTCGAGCCGCATACTCCCACTGTGCCTCGGTCGGCATGGCCAGCCCGTAGAACCGGCAGTACTTGCGCACGTCAACCCAGCTCAGGCCGTCCATCGGGTAGTCGTCGGTGGGTGACAGGATCTCCTCTTTGAGAGGCACGCCCGATTCGCGGCAGTACCGCTTCCATTGCCCGAGGGTCACCGCGGTCTTGCCAAGCCAGAAGCCCTTGCTGATTCGTACGCGGTGCGCTGGCTTCTCGTCTGCAGGGCCGTCGACGGAGCCCATGGTGAACTCCCGTGCCGGCACCCACACCATCTTGGCCCCGTTCGGCCCGACGATCTCCTCCCCGGCTCGCGTTCCCGGCGTCTGCCAGGGCTTGGTCGTCTGCGCTAGACCTTGTGTCACAGGGAGGAGAAGGGCAAGGACGGCGGCACACACTACCAGGCGGTTCATCACGTTCGGTCTCCAATCTTCGGTTGCGGCAGGCTATCGGCATGCTACTGGAGCGGCGACCCATGCGGTGCGGCCAGGAAGGGTTGCACTCTCTTGGCCGAACCGGGTATGCACTCGATGACCTCGCCCGTGCGGAGGTCCACGGTGTATGCCTTCATGTCGCCCTCCCCGCCACCCCAGAGGAGCGCAAAGCGCCCCAGCATCCGCGCCATCCCCTTGTACTCGAAGTTGCCGATCTTGGCAACGGGATCCTCCTGCCCTGTGAACCACAGCTCGACGATCTCCGTGACGGGCTTGTCCCCGTCCCTGGTCACCTCCGCACTGAGACTCTGGCTCTTGCTGAGGACCAGGGAGAAGGGATCAGGCGGCCAGTATGACCCGAGGTGCTCCCAGCCCGCGGCAGCGTTCCTGGGGTCGAACCGGTACCAGGCGTGCTTGTCGCCGATGTACAGATCGGAGTAGAAGCGCCCGTCCTCGACGATCAGGCGGCCGGGGCGAGCCAGTTCGGGCAGCTCATAGACCTGCGGCGTGGCCTTGGGGTCTGTCAGGCTCGTGGCCTGCAGAGTCCAGATGGCGCCGAGGCCCTGCCGGATGAACCCGTACCAGAGCTTGCTCTCGGGGCTGACGACCGCCGCGCCGAAGGCGAAGGCACTGGTGAGCTTCCGCTCCTTGCTCACCTGCCCCGGCGCGAGGTAGAGCAGATCGAAGCCCGAGCGCGAGGTGCGACGGTCAGCGATGATCGATCCGTCGGCCTGCGGGTAGAAGGAGCTGACATACGGGAGGAGCAGCGTAGGATTGGTGCCCGCCAGGGAGATCTGGTAAAGGTCCTGGTTCAGGTCCCCATCCGGCTGCGCCGGCTCCGCCAGGTACAGGGCTGATCCCTGCCAGGTGCTCACCGGCCCGCCATAGCTGATCTTGCGGCTGCTCGTGCAGTACAGGTACTTGCCGGACTTGGCCTCAACGATGACGCGCCAACCAGGCGTGAGTGCCTGAGCGTACATCTCGCCCGGACGCGGCAGACCGAGAGAAGCATCCCGCCAGACGGTGGGCTTGGCCTCGGCGACACTGATCCCCTCGACCGGCACCTTGAGGCGCTTGGCGAGGTCGCGGCAGCACTGCTTCGCAATGAGCGGCGTCTGGTCGGCTTTCTCGGCACTCGCCATGCAGGCGACGGCCAGGAGCAGGAGGCAGACTGTACCCGTGACCAGATTGGCGCGTAGTGTTCGCATCCTTCGTCACTTCCTAGAGCGTTGTTGGTGCGCGGTCCCGTCCTTCGGACGGCGTTCTGCCCAAGAGGGTTCCCTCCGAGAGCCGTGAGTCGCCAGCTTTCCCCGCAGGCACTCGAAAGGGCACCATCCTCAAGATACGCGGCAGCGGCAAGGCTTTGGCCTTGGTCTCTGGGGCCAAGGCCGAGTCCGCGACATGAGGGAGTGAGTCGAGGCGGGTCTGCTCTGTGGGCCGACACCTGCCTGGGCATCTCGGTTGGTGGGATGACCGGAAGGCCTAGTCGACGCTGCGGCGCCGTCGCCAGGCAAGAAGGGCGACGAGGCCCATTGCGCAGAAGGCAAGAGTCCCCGGCTCCGGCACCACGTTCACGTTGAAAGACGGGCCGGAAGTGACGTTGCCGTAGGGCGTACCTGCGCCGTTCGCAGCCTCAGAGCCCGAGAGCCCGATCTGGTATATGCCCAGAGCCGTGGTATCCGGAAACGCGAGCCTGAAGGCCACGATGGTCACGGTCCCCGTCACCTCTGCCCCGACCGGGTTGTAGGCAGTGCTGATGTGGAAATCCGGCGGCGAACCGGAGCCCCCATAGGTGCTGTTGACGATGCTTACCGGTGTCGTGGGGTCGGCCGGCACGCTGGTGTCCCATAGGGTGTCGTTCTCGTACCAGCCGTAGTTGCTGAGCTCATGCCACTGGAGCGTCCAGCCCTCCTGCGGCAGAACCACATCGAAGGCGATGCCGCCGACGTTGTCGGTGGTCAGCATCTGTACGAGGAAGTCCAGGCTGCCGCCCGGCTTCACTGTCGCACTCGTCTGGTGAGGCGTGCTCAGTGTGTAGAGGTTGAAGACCGTCGACGCGCAGCCTGTTGACGCGAGCCCGAGCACACCAATCATCGCCAGAACACACACCCACCGCCCGGTCGCAGCGTGGATGTGGGGATGCCGCCCGGGCATGTGGCGCCCGCTGGCCTGTACTCCGGTCTTATCTGACCCGAAGGGATACCGATGGGCTCTCATCAGCAACCTCCAGTCATCTGCCAACGCTGACGGTGATGACGCGACGCACCTGCTGGCCGTCTTCCTGCCTGGCAGTCAGGCACACCAGGTACCTGCCGGAGGGGACCCGGGTGCCGGAAGTGCTTCGACCATCCCAGCTCAGACGGCTCACACCCGCCGGACACGCTTGGTCGGTCACGAGCCTTCGCACCGGCCGTCCAGCGATGTTGACCACTTCGGCCGCAACCTCGGCCTCCGCACTCAGCGCGAACACGATCTCAGCGCCGCCGCCGCGAGTCGCAGTCGCCGCAAGACTCGTAACCGCCACCCCAGCCACGCGAGGCTTCACCTCTACCCGCAACTGGCGAGACGGTCCGGCGAAGGCGTAGGACATGGTCGTTCGCATGGACACGCGCGTCCCGGTGACCGGGTCAAGCAGCCAGGCCCCAAGATCTGTCGGCAACTCCGACAGGTCGGGCCAGGAGACCGTCACCGGAGCGTCGGCCTGAGCGCTCTGAACCATCACATCCCAGGTGAACTCATCCCCTGCGGGCCGCAAGTCAAGAGCCCTCCCGGGCGAGGCGCCGGCAGCATCCTCGGCGCAGACCCACAGGTCGACACCTGGGCCAACAGGTGGGTGCGGAGCCACTACTGCCTGGGGCCCGCTCTGCCGTCCAATCGTCGTGCAGGCATCGACGAAACCGCTCACCGAGGCCACGAGCCTGATGCGCCAGTCCTCCGCCGAGGGATGGCGTGGCTCCGCCCGAGCAAGGCTGCCCTGATCTGTCGCGGGACTGATCAGCAACCTCCCGGCGGCCGGCGCATAGACAAGGTATCCGCTCCAGGGCTCCAGGAGTGCATCCGCAGCATCAGCCTCCACCGGGACATAGTGATCGGCTGCATACCCATAGAGGGTTCCGCAGAGCCGGCCCTGGGTCACTGCCTCAGCCAGCGGCAACACGGTGCCGTCCCGCTCAACCTGCACGGTGGCGCTGTTCCACGGGACCGCCCGGCCGAAGGGACAGCCGATCGCACTCCAACCCTCAGGCAGGTCGAGCGCAAAGGACTCGCTGTTCGCCTGCGAGCCGACGCCCATGGCAAGGGCTCCTCCCCTGACGGCACGGACCCAGTAACCACGTCCGGCCTCCGGCTCGGCCAGGGAAGTGAGTAGCGAGGCCGTGAGCTTCCCCTTCACGAGATCGTACAGCGACCAGTCAGTGCCCGGTTCACCCAGAGCCAGCCATACATCGGCGGTTGCCCCTGTGGTTGGAACCGACAGCAGATGCCACCCGGGACCGACGCTGCGAGTGCTCACGGTCTGCGCAAGCGTGCTCGATCCGCCACTGCTCGGAGAAGGTGGCGCTGGAGCGCTGTTGCCCGAGTAGGCTCGCGCTGCCAGCAGGTCCAGCGTGTTCAGCGTGCCGCTGTTGTTGACATCGTAGCGTGCGTTGGCGGCCGTCACCGTCTCGTTCACATGGGTCCGGACCTGCATCAGGTCCAATGTGTTGACCGTACGCGTGCTGTTGACGTCGCCTTTGAGGCCGGTCAGCACGATGTCGCGGTCGCCGCCGAGGGCATTCCCCGCAAGGTCCTTGACCGTGTCGGCCACCGTCACCGTGTAGGTATCCTGGTCGGCCAACACCGGCGAGAGAGTGACGGATAGAACCGTGTTGCCGCTTTGCAGCGCCGCCGCACTCACACGACCTGACACGTTCCCACTCACCACGCCCTGGATGCCGACAGAGGAGGTGCTGACCGTGGCCGGGTCAAGGGCCTCCGAGAACGAGACCAGCAGCGATGCGAGCCCGCTGTTACGAGGTTCCACGTAGCCATCGGCAACAGTGCTGGTGATCGTCCCCGCGGTCCCATGGTCGGCGGCCACCGACCACGTGGCGATCTCTGGTGGCGTGGTGTCGCCGGACTGGACCGTGAACCCGCTCGATAGCTTCCCTGACTGACCGTCCGGATTGGTGACCACAATGTCCCACTGCCCGGCGCTGACGCCTGTCAGGTCCACCCGACAGGCTATCTGCGTGAAGCCCAAGACGTTGATACTGGTGGCGAGGATGTCCGGGGCCCCACTCTTGGACAGCTTCACCGTAGCACCGGATACGAACCCAAGGCCCTCCAGGTCAGTGATGTTGACTGCCCCGGTGTTCAGCGCTGTGTTCGGCGTGCTCGAGGTGACCCTGGGGCTGTCGACGTTGAGCATCGTCCGCGGGGTATCGCAGCTCGTGCGAACCTCCACGTTGCCCAGGACCTTCGTCTGGCCGAAGTAGGTCGCGGTGACGTTGTACAGGCCCGGCGCGATATTGGCGATCCGGTAGGTCCCATCCGAGCGCGAGGTCGCACCCGGCGACTTCCCGCCTCCTACCGGGGTGGCCTTGACGACCGCGTTCTGGACCGCGGTACCGTAGTACATGACCTGCCCGGTGATAGCCCCGACTGTGGAGGCACGGTTATCGGCCTCAAGCAGCGTCTGGTAGCAGTTGATGCGACCCCAGCCCCAGTAGGGATGCCAGCCCGGGACGCCTCCGGCATCGTCGCAACCTCTCTGAATGGCCTGGTAGATCTGCACAAGCCCGCCGGGAGTGCTCTGGGTGATGCCCTTCGAGGCGGCGTAGAGGCTGGCCAGGGCGGAGACGAAGGGGCAGGCCAGTGAGGTCCCCGTCTGGTACTGATACCGGAGAATGCCGTCGGGAATCCCCGCACTGTGCATGGGGACCGACTCGGTAGGCATCGTGGTCCAGCAGAGCCAGTATGCGAGCGTGTCCAGATCCACGTCGCCACCGGGGGCCGCGACGGAGACGTAGTCGCCGTAGTTCGAGTACGAGGCCGGAGCATCGAAGGGGTAGGTACTCGACGCCACACCGATGACCCCGGCACAGGAAGCCGGGTATGAGGGCCGGTTCATCGAGTCCCCCTCATTGCCTGCCGCTGCGATCACCAGGGACCCATGCTCCCAGGCGTAGGTGACCGCATCCTGCTCAAGCTGAGAGTAGTACACGTCACCCGCACTGATGTTGATGATCAGCGCGCCGTGGTCGACTGCCCAGATGATGGCGGCGGCCAGGTCGGCCTCCGTGCCGTAGCCGGTGTTGTCGAAAGTCTTGATGGGGAGTATCTGGCAGTGATAGGCGAGTCCTGCGATGCCTTCTCCACCGGCGCCACCACCATTGTTGGTCGCTGCGCCGATCACGCCGCTCACGGCGGTGCCGTGCCCGTAGTCGTCTGTGACGTCGTTCGGCGAGTACCCGGCGAGGACGTTGGTGGCATCTGCAAGGTCCACCTGCCCGCCCTGGGCAGCATCCGGACTGGACCCACCCACGTTGATGAAGTCCGGATGGGCAATGCCGTCCGTCCCGCCGATGTCGATCCCCGTGTCAACCACAGCCACCTTCGGCGGGTTCGTCGGCTTGCTGGCAGCGGTGTAGTACGTGTTGGGGTAGATGTTCCAGGCCTCGAGCGCGCAGACCTGATGCATGCCCCACTGGAACCAGATGGCATCGGCCGGGTCCCAGACGGCGTAGAGCGTATCCATGTTGTTGTAGGCGGGATCGTTCGGTGCGGCGAGGAGAACGCGGCGGGTGTAGTTGGGCTCGGCGAAGCGCACCTCGGGGTGCTTGCGAAGGTTGGCCAGCACGGAGGTCATTTGGTCGCGCGAGCGCAAACGCATGGCTCGGGCGCCAAGCTTGCGCAGGTGCTTGACCTCCTGCATCTGGTACCGGGCTCCCAGGCGTGCCACTGCGGAGTTGGGGACCCCGTCTCGCAGGCCCACGACGATCTGGTCCGGGACGAAGGGAGGACCGGGCACTCTCACCAGCCGGCGGCGCTGCGCATCTGCGGCGCCGCAAGACACGAGGAGAAGAACCACAGCTACAAGCGCGCCGGTGACGAAGCGAGACAGTCGCACCTGACCTCACCTCACCCTTATGGACAACGCTTCCCCAGTCTGGACCCACACAGCCTTTCTGGCGGAGACCACCCACAACCGAGCCTTGCTGCCCCAGGCACGAACGGAACCCGTGCGGTACAAAACCGGCGACCTGACAATGAACGCTCAACTCAGCAGACCTTGACTGCAGCCCTTGTGCGCAAATCCCTCCCAGGGAGCCGATCCTCAACGTGGACCCCACGGACCTCCTCTGCCCAGGCACGCCACGAAGGAATCCGAATCCCGATGAACCACGCGACTACTTGCTTTCCCTCTTCGTCATCCCCTATGCCTCCTCCTCCTCACAGCGCCTCTTTCCGCACATGTTGTTACTCTTGGTGTCTTGGTCTGCCGCTCTCGTTACTGCATCGCCCGTGCAAGAAGGAGAACCGCCCCGATGTGCTGAATGTTGCCTCCGGGGTCTCTGGGGAGCGGCGGAAGCCGGTTCGACCGGTCGCGAGGGTTTGCAGGGCCCGCGTCACGCCTGCCGGGGCACCTATTGTAGTCGGACGGTCGGCACCTATTCTGGGAGGGATCGGACACCTATGAAACTGGCCCTGAGTGTCGCGCTGATGGTTGTGGTACTGAGCACACTGGCCGTGGCCGAGGACCTGGAGCCCTACTCCGACTTCCGCTACATGTCCGGACTGCCCGGCGGCGGCTATGGGGTCACTAGCGGCGGGCATGTGGGGTTCGATGGCGCCTTGCAGATGAACATCCCGGTCGGCTACACGCCAGGTGCCGGGCAGTACTCCATCGCAGGTAGCACCAGCGCAACCAACGGCGGTATCCCAACCAGCATCAACGATGAGGATGCCAACAGTACCCTGACCCTCGGCTTCGGTATGACCATCGAGGACTACAGGCTCTGGGTCGCCGACATGGTTATCGGCGAGGGCTGGCAGGATGCGATCAACCTCCAGCTCCAGGTGGTGCCGGAGCACGAGTCCTGGCCGGCGATATCAGTCGGCGTGACCGACGTCATGAACGACTTCTATTCGCTTTACATCCACCGCGATCACCACGACTCACGCTCCTTCTTCGTCGCGGCCACCAAGCAGTTCGGCGACGCGGTGCACCCCTGGTGGGGAACTCTTGGCTTCGGCAACCGACGCTTCAACAGCAACCCCTTCCTCGGTGTGAGCTACCTGGTCATACCGCAGGTCAAGCTCACGGCTGAGTACGACGGCTGGAACCTCAACGCCGGCGCTGCCTATGATATCGCCGGCGGCTGGGGCGATGGTCAGTGGCACGCGGTGTTCTTGGCCGGTGTGACCGACATGGACCACGTCACCCTCAGCCTGGGCGTCACCTTCAGTGAGTAGGCCGGATCGCCCGGGCCCAACTGACTGCGAGGGAAGGCAGCGGGGCTCCACCTGACGGGCACGTCCCTCGAGCAGGAGTTTGCGGTCTGGTGTGGTATTACTGTGCTTGTCCGTCGTCGCAACGGTCGGCCTGGTGCTCCATCCGTCGGCATGCTGTGGGAGGGTGCGACGATGGTCCTTCTGCGTTACCTGGGCGCTCTGTTCCCGGTCGCTTGTCTCCTGCTCGCCTCCTGTTCAGTCGCGAGCACCCTCTGGACGGGCGTGGTGGAGAACATCTCCAACACCCTGGGCTATGACGACCTCCAGCCCCAGATCAACGCCTCAGGCACGGTAACCTGGTGGGGCAGCTCCTCCGGGACTAGCGGCTACGACATCTGGCAGTCCAACGGCACCACCAAGACCAACCTCTCCAACACCAACGGGTATGACGAGTACCACCCCACGATGAATGACTACGGCCAGGTGGCCTGGTACTCCTACTCGGCGGGAGCGGTCGGATACGACGTCTGGCGCTGGGATGGAGCAACGACAACCTGCATCTCACCGGGTACCGATGGCTACGACGACATGTTCCCCGTGATCGACAACGCGGGACGGGTGGCCTGGCAAGAGAAGAAGCAGGGCGTCAGCATCACCCATGCGTGGCTGTGGGATGGGGCAGCAAAGACGCAGATCTCCCTGCCCAACGGGCAGAATGACTCCGGTCTGCAGATCAATGGCGGGCGTGTGGTCTGGGCGGGCGAGACCAGTGGAGTCAGCGGAAGCGAGACCTGGCTGTGGCAGGGCGGCTCCAAGACCAACCTCTCCAACTCCAGCGGCGGCGCTGACTACAGTCCCCAGACCAACGACGCCGGGAAGGTCGTCTGGTACGGAAGCGTCACGACGATCTCCGAGTATGAGATCTGGTTGTGGGATGGCGCCACCAAGACGAACCTCTCCAACAGCCCTGGCTACCGCGACTGGGACCCCCAGATCAACAACTCCGGGCAGGTAGCCTGGCATGCAGAGGGGCCCAGCAACATCGATGTCTGGCTGTGGGACGGTACTACCAAGACCAACCTCTCCTACGCCAACTCCTACAATGACACTGCGGCGCAGATCAACGACCGCGGGCAGGTTGTGTGGCAGGGCAGTGACGGGCATGACCTGGAGATCTTCTTCTGGGACGGCCGCCAGGTGTACCAGGTGACCGACAATGACTACACGGATCAGTACCCCCAGATCGCGGGTGACTGGATTGCCTGGCAGGGCGCTACCGCCGACGGAACGACGGAAGTCCATCGGATGCGAACCCCCGAGCCCGGAACCCTGATGCTGATGGCTCTGGGCCTGGGCGCACTCCTGCTGAGACGACGAAAGCGACAGTAGCATCGTCGGTCGCACCCTAAGTGCTCTCACTGGTTTGGCCCCCCAGCCCGGTTTCTCTCTGCCGGGCTGGTTCTCGCTGTGCGCGTCGCTGTTCTCTGCAGGAGGTCCTCAGGAGCCCTTAGCGAAGGCCATGCCTTCACGACGGGAAGTAGCGAAACGTGGATTCCGGCCGCGAGGAGACACCGCCATGCGCACTGTGCTGACGATCGGGCTCATCTCTGGACTGCTGACGGCGGGGCTTGCGGCATGGTCTCAGGACAGCGTACCGGAAAAGAAGCTGATCGCGGTAGGCTGGGATATGCCCAATGCCGAGCGTCTGCGAGCGAACCTCGAGCTGATGGAGGCGACGCCGCTGCAGGGCTGTTCGGTGCGCTTCGCGGGACCTGGAAACAAGCCTGCGATGTGGTATGCCTTCGGCCGCGACCTCTGGGATCAGCAGGCGGTTGCCCAGATCCTGGAGGACCTCAAGGCCCTTCAGCCTCGGCAACTTCGCGACCGCTTCCTGCTCCTCAACGCCAACCCCGGCGATGTGGACTGGTTCGATGACGCCGGATGGGCGATCATCGTGGAGCACTGGCGCACGGCCGCCCGCGTGGCCCGTGATGGTGGACTCAAGGGCCTCATGTTCGATCCCGAGGCCTACCGGGACCCCTTCCGCCAGTTCGATTGGTCGGCGCAGGCGCAGACCGATCAGCACAGCTTCGCTGCGTACTGCGAGAAGGCCCGGCAGCGTGGTCGTGAGGTAATGGCGGCAGTCGCTGGCGAGTACCCCGAGGCCACAATTCTGGCGCTGTTCCTGCTCTCGGTCAACCGCGAGGCCGCCGAGCGTTCCGATCCGATGGAGGCGCTGTCCGGGCGGCCCTACGGGCTTCTCCCCTCTTTCGTTGACGGTTGGCTGGACGCGGCGCCGCCGACCCTGACTTTCGTCGACGGCTGCGAGACCGCCTATCGCTTCAACAGCCACCTGGAGTACCTATCGGCCGCGAACCTGATTCGCAACAAGTGCCGGCGACTGGTCTCGCCGGAGAACCGCTACAAGTACCGAGCGCAGGTGCAGGTGGGTTTCGGTGTCTACCTCGATGCCTACGTGAACCCACCGACGAGTCCGTGGTACATCGACCCGGGAGCGCAGACACCGGCCCGGCGGCTGGCGGAGAACGTGGCCAGTGCCCTTGAGGTCGCGGACGAGTATGTGTGGGTCTACGGCGAGCAGGCCAGTTGGTGGCCGAGTCCCCATCCCATCTCCGACAAGATTCGCTGGCCGCAGAAGCTGCCGGGAATCGAGGAGGTGCTGCGCCTGGCGGCTGACCCGAGGGGCTATGCTCTGCGCCTGCTGAAGGAGCCGGGGGAGCGCACGAACGCGGTGGTGAATGGCGACTTCACCTCGGAGAAGGTCGCGGCAGCAGGCGGTCCGCAACCGGCTGACTGGAAGCAGGGGACTGCACCGCCGGGCTGGAGCTTCTGGCAGACGAAGGTCTCGACGGGCCATCCGACCTGGGACCGCGAGGTTGGCCGCACCTCACCGGGAACGGGTGCGCTGGTCGGCGTGAAGAGCGGCTGTCTGATCCAGAGCTTCGCGGTGACGCCCGGCGAGAGGTACGTGGTGGGAGCCTGGTGCCGTCTCCAGGGCGAGGGCACTGCCTCTGTACGCCTGCGCTGGCAGACCGCGGAGGGCAAGTGGCACGCGGAGTCTCTGGACACCTTCCTGAGCGCAGCGAAGACGGGTGACGCCCCGCAGCCGGAGGGAGTCCAGGCGTCCGCTGGTGCCCGCGAATCCGGTGCCGCCCAGCAGCCCGCCGGCAATCGGGAGTCTGGTGGCAATCGGGATTCTGGCGGCGAGTGGAAGCTGCTGGCCGGTGTGGGCGTGGTACCGGAGGGTGCGGGGAAGCTGGTGCTGCTCCTCTCCGCCGACGGCCAACGCACGGACAAGGACGTGATGTGGTGGGACGACCTCACGGCCTACCGGGTGGACTAACGCCGGACGCAGCGATGCCCGTTCGCGACGCCCGATGCGCCACACCCTTACAATCAGCGTACACCAACGAGCCCCGGTACCCATCCGGGGCTCAGTCGTTCTTGGCGCGAGACAGCAGTTCGCGGAACCATGCGCTCGTACGCACGCTATCCAGGTCGGTGTCGTTCTCCATGTGAGAGCGGGACGGCAGCGTGCCCCCCGTCTCAGCTTTGAGGAGCAGATCGCGGCAGGCGTCCTCATCGCCAGACAGCGCGGCCAGACAGGCGCGATTGTACAGGGACGAGCCGGGTGCAAGCTCCTCGGCCTGCTCAAAGCGGCGAGTAGCCTCCGCGGACAGACTTTCGGCCTTGTCAGGCTCCATGGCGGCCATCATTGCGAGGCGGAAGCCAGCATTCGCATGGGCCCTGGCTACAAGCGTGCGCAGGGCGGGACTCGGGTCCCGCCCATACCTCTCCTCAACCTCGCCATAGGCCGTCATCGCCTCCTCGCTACGGCCCAGCCGTTCCATCGCGACGCCCTTGTTCACGAGTGCTCTGGCAACCCGCTCACGCAGGGCAGGGCTCGTGTCCCGTCCGTACCTCTCGTCGACCTCGTTATAGACCGCGATCTCATCCTCGCTCCGACCGAGCTGGCCTAGTGTGATGCCCTTGCTGAACAGCGCTGCGGCAACCTTCTCACGCAGGGCCGGGGCTCGGTCGTCCCCGTAACGCCTCACGCCCTGATCGAACGCCCGGATCGCGTCCTCGCTCCGGCCGAGCTGGCCTAGTGTGACGCCCTTGCTGAACAGCGCTCCGGCAACCCGCTCGCGCAGGGCCGGGGCTCGGTCGTCCCCGTAACGAATCACGACCTGGTCGAACGCCTGGATCGCCTCGTCGCTCCGATCGAGCTTCTCCAGCGCGACGCCCCTGTTGGACAGTGCTCCGGCCGCCACCTCACGAAGGGCGGGACTTGGATCGTCCCCATAGTGCGCGATGGCCTCGTCGTACGCTGCGATAGCCTCCTCGCGGCGGCCCATCTGCCCCAGCTGGACACCCTTGTTGAACAGTGCCCGAGCTACCACTTCGCGCAAGGCAGGGCTCGGGTCGTCCCCGTAGCGTGTGACGATGTCGTCGTACGCCGCCAGTGCCCCCTCACCACGTCCCATATCCCTGAGGGCATAGCCCTTCCCCAGTAACGCCCTGGCCACCACCTCACGCAGAAACGGTCTGCCGTCATCGCGGTAGCGGGAGAGAACCCTCTCCAGGGCCCCAAGTGCGCCCCCAGGACGGCCCAGCCGCCCCATCATGGCGCCCTTGTTCAGTAGTGCCCGAGCCACCACTCCACGCAGAACGGGACTTGCATCGTCCGTGTACCGTGCGACGACGCCGTCGTAGGCCGCCATGGCCGCTTCTCCCCGGCCCATTCGCTCCGACGCGATACCTTTGTTCAGAAGTGCCGCGGCCACGAGTTCGCGCAGAGCGGAACTTGGGTCGTCGCCGTAACGTGTGACGACCTCGTCATAGGAAGTGACCTCTTCGTTGCTGGAACCCGGATGCCCCAGTATGATGCCCTTGTTCAGTCGCACCCTGGCCATCGTTTCGCGCAAGGGGAGGCTCGAGTCTTCCCCGTAGCGCGCAATGACGGCGTCCAGAACCGCCATTGCCTCCTCGCCTTCCCCAGCCTTGTATAGACGCCATGCACGGTTGTTGAGGACCCCTGCGATCTGGGCGTGCTCGCTTGGCTGCAGTGTGGTAGCTGGTGTCCCCGGGTCCAGGAGCCGGTTGGCAACCTGCGCAAGGAGGTCGTCTGTCGCCAGCCTCTCCTCCACCCAGGGGGCAGGACAGGTCTCCGCCAGGAGGCCAAATAACTCGCGGAGTTGGTCCCAGCTGTAGTCTGCCAGGTCGACGGCACTAGCGGCATGGACTGCGCCACGGTAGTTCGCCTGGCGCACCCACGTGCGCACGTGTGTGAGAGCCTGCTGGGTCGGCGACGGCGATTCAGTCCTCCTGCTGCACAGGAGGAGACCTTCTGCACGTCTGAGGTCCGTTAGCACCCCCGCGACGTTATAGATCCCACTGGAACCGTCCTTCGTGAGGGCATCCACGAGTTGCCTACGGAAGGCGCGGAGGGGCCGAACGAACAACCGCGGATCGGGCAGCTCCAACACCGAGACCAGTGCACCAAGAACGGTCTCTGCGCTGAGAACAGCCTTCCCCTGGGCCATATCAATGACCGTGGTCCGGCGGTCTGGGCGCTCATCCGCGGGGCCCGGCGGCGCCACGACGCGAACGTCAGGGTGGTCACGGAGCCAGGGTGGCAAGGCAGCGGCTTCCTCGTGTTGGTAGGCGAACCAGTACAGATTGCTCCGCAGCCCCCCGTCCCGCATGAGGCGCCTTTCCAGCGCCTTCATCACCACATCGCTCTTCCACCCCGCGTAGCCAACCACGATGGGGGAGCGGCTAGTAAGCACGCGGTCAAGGTACTCGCTCATGGTGCTGTACGGCTGCTCGGGCAAGCTCTCGGCCCGCTTCTCGATCTCACCCTCACGGTTACAGCAGTCGTAGAACCAGTAACTGCCGTGGACGTGCACCACCCCCGGAGCGGTTCCAGAAGGGTCGACACGGTCGGCCGTCAGGGGATGGTCGCTGACTGCCGGCTCCGCTCCCAGCAGACGCAGGGCTCGCTCTATCGTGTCGTCGAAGTTGATAGTGACAACGAGGTTGGTCAGTCCACGCGCCGGATCCTGGAGGAGGTGCGCCAACCGCAGAACGGCCTGGGATGCCGGCCTGTTGGCAGCTATCCTCTCGATATAGCGCCGCCTGTCTCCGCGACCTGGGTACGCGGCCTCGAAGAGCTTGCCGTAATCAGTGGCGGGATTACCCGTTTCCTTCGGCAGCGGACGGCCCAAACGCTGGCATTCGGTCCGGCAGTGCTCCATGATCCCACTCGCGAGCGGGACCGATGGGGCCGATACTCCAGCTCCGGCGATGACGAAGAACGGCGACTGCTCCTTGGCTTCCTGCGCCAGGTGTACGCTGACCTCGATCTCATTGATGGCCTGCCGGAACTCCATCTTCTCCACCTGGCGTCCCTTACGGTTAATGACGTGACGATATGTTGCCGTGGTAGCCTCGCCGACCTTGCCCAAGATATATATCTATCACTTTCCCTGACATTACGCAATACGATCACAGAGGGCGGCGGTCTGGGTGGGTAGTGCGGGAGACTCTCCCGAGGCGAGTGACGGAGCCCCGGCAGTTGTGCTTGGCACCTCCTCACCCCAGGCAGGACACTGTGCTACATCACGCGAAGGAGTCTGCGGGGGAAGTCGGGACTCTGCAGCAGTCACTGCTGCGCCCAAGCGGAGGGACTCACATGGATTGCGGACGGCTGCTCCTCCTGTCGATTGCCTGCGGACTTGCCCTGCTCGTCGCCGGATGTAGTGGGCCTCAACCCACTCCGCCGTCTCCCTACGTCCAGCCCGTCTACCCAAGCGGGACCGTGACCCTCTCGCCCAGGCCCGTCAACGCCGCCGACCTGCGCTGGCGTGACGTCCTCGGCGGGCTCTACACCTCGGACTTCCGCGCCACCTTCTCCTACGCGAGCCAGGTCAGCGTCACCTGGAGCGAGAGCGCCTCGACCCTGAGCGGCCTGCTGTCGGCCCGGGGCCTCAAGCCCAACTTCGCCTACCAGATGAAGCTGGTCGGCAAGAAGAGCATCACCAACGCCCGGACCGCGCCGAGCGCCAACAAGGACCCCGAGGGCTGGTCGAGCTGGCAACTGGGGCACTATGGCCGCTGGTGGTGCAACACCTGCGGCTGGAACCTCTCCGACGCCGAACTCAACTCGCACGTCAAACGCCGCCACAGCGTCATCGGCTACCTGCTGTATGACTTCTTCGTCACCGACACCGGCGGCAACGCGGACAAGTCCTTCGCCCTCAGCAGCACCTACCACGTGCTGTTCCGCACCGACCAGCAGACCCGCACCTCGGCAGACTCGGCGGTGCTGCCCTGGGAGGTTATGCGCGGCCAGTGGGGCTATGGACTGAGCGTGCCCGTGTCGGCGGGAACGACGGGTATCTTCGCGCAGGGGGAGCCGAATCGGCCGGCACCGGGACAGGTTCGCCTCCCGGCCGGTCCCTACTCGGTGTGGTTCAACCTCACGGAGGAGAGCTTCCACGACAACCTGGGCAACACCGTCCTCTACGGCGGGTTCTGGGCCCAGGTGCTCGAGACGTCGATCAAGTTCACCGACACCGGCGGTTAGCTTCCGCCGGACCTGTGCTGTGTGCAAGGACCTAGACCAGGGGAAGGCCCAGGACCTTGCAGTACCGTGCGTAGGCCTGCCGGTAGCTGCACACCTCGCGTGAAGGCGGCCACTGGGTGCAGTTCGCCGCCTCGGTCTCAAGGTGTATCAGGCGCGGACAGTCTCCCAGCGCCTCCACGACAGGCTCCCATTGGATCGTCCCCTGCCCGGGCAGCAGGTGCTGATCAGAGGTCCCGTCGTTGTCATGCAGATGCACCGTGACGACGTAGGGGCTCAGCGCCCGCAGCACAGCGGCTGCATCGTCGACCAGATGCGCATGCCCGGAGTCGTAGCAGATCCCCACGCTCGGGCAGTCATACTCGGCCACGAAGGACAGCAACTGCTGGTTCGTCGCCACGTAGCCGCTGAAGCCGTTCTCCAGCGCCAGGAGGATCCCGAGTTCCTCCGCACGAGGCGCCAGCTTGTCCACGGCATCGCGAATCCGGTCCCAGGCGGCCCGGTCTGAGCCATCCTTCGGCTTCGGCCCCAGATGCAGCACGAAGGTCCGGCAGCCAAGCTCCGCCACCTTCGCCATCAGGCCGGTGTGCATCTGGACCATCGTCGGCCGCAGGTCCTCGTCGGGCTCAGTCAGGTTGGAGGGACCCCAATCCTGGCAGTGACAAGCCGGAGCCGCAAGCCCCAGGCCCTTCAGTATCCGCCCGGCCTCAACGAGGTCGGCACGCTCACGTAGGTCGAGGTTGCCACGCTGGGCAGTGAGGACGATGCTGCGGATTCCGGCCTCGGCGACCTGCCGGTACGCAGTCTCGAAGTCCTCGAAGCTACCGGACCACACATGGTAAGCGAGATCAAGGTCTGCGAGCATCACGGCTCATCTCCTGTCGGTCTCGGGCCATCGCCGGGGTCAAGTGAACAGGAGCCCAATTCCGCCCGCGTCGCCTGATTCCTCTTTCTTCGGGCAGACCCGAGCGACCGGGCCATGCAGGCACACCCCGGTACAGTCGCAAGCCGGTTACCGACAGTCTACTGCTTCTCGCCGACTCGGTACCAACGGGAGAAGTCTTGCGAACCGCGCTGTCCTGCCGACCTGACCGGCGACGCGGCAGGCGCCTCGGTTCTCCGCAGCGCACGCGGCGACACAGACGGCGCTGAAGCCGGCTTTTGCCCGTTCACGCGTTGCTCCACCGGAGCATCGAACAGCAGAGGGCCTTCATACCGACCGCTCTCGTCGAGGATGTGCGGGGCGATGAAGATGAGGACCTCGCGCTGCGCCGCCTCAGTGTCGTGTGAGCGGAACAGCGACCCCACGACCGGCAGATCTCCCAGGAGCGGTATCTTGGTGTTGGTCTGCCGAACGATCTCCTGCAGCAGTCCACCGATGACGATGGCCTGTCCGTCGTGTACGCGGACCGTGGTGTCGGCCGTCCGCTTGGTGATGATTGGCAGGTTGTTCGTGCCGCGCCCGGAGACGTCGCCGACCTCGGGCTTCAGTTTGATCGTCACTACCCGATCCGCCAGGGCCACCCGTGGGGTTAGGACCAGCCCAACACCGGACTCGATGGCCTCCAGGGTCGAGTACTCGTAGCCTGCCCGGCCGGTGAGCATCTGGAAGTACTGCTCGGTCGAGACGCGGAAGGTCGTCTCCTGGCCCTCCTGGGCGACGACTCGGGGGTTTGCCTTGATGGACGCCTTGTCGTGCTGCTTGAGCCACGTCAGTGTGCCGATGATGTCCTGCGCCTCGCCGAGGTAAGTCACCAGGCCGCCAAGGGTGCTGAGCCCCAGGTGCGTCGCCTGGCCGGCGATCTTGAACCCGTCGAGCGCGCCCTTATCCACGTCCATGACGAGGGCCTCGATCATCACCTGCACCGGAGGCGTGTCGAGCTGCTTGATCTGCGTCAGAACCTCCTCCATCTGCTCTCTGGGGGCAGTGACGGTGACGCGGTTGCCCTTCCGATCAAACTTGACGAAGGGGGCGACAGTGTCGGGAAGCAGGGCCTTGAGGTCGTCGCTGTCCGCATAGTCGAGCTCCACGACCTGCGTCTGGGCAATGCGCCGGAAGCTCGGGGACTTGGGGTCGGGAGAGGTGACAAGGTAGATGCCCGGCTCGACTTCGGTGTAGACATAGCCGCCGGGCAGGAGCAGGAGCTTGAGAGCCTGCTGGAGGGTGGCGTCCTTGAGCTCAAGCGTGACGGTGCCCATGACCGATTCGTCGGGCAGAATGCTGACCCCTGCGGCCATCGCGACGTCGGCGAGAGCCTGAACCAGGTCGGTCTGCATGAACACATTCGAGATAAGGCCCGGTGCCGCGTGGCCGGAAGGCTCGCCGCCGGCGTCGGTGTCCCCAACCTGGCAGTGTCCGACGCCGGCCACGAGCAGCACAAGCAACGCCCCGGCCGCCAGCAGTGGCCCGACAGGCGTGTAGGTCCTGGGATGCAGCATCGTCACCCTCCGTAGTGCAGACACTTGCGATTCGCACTTCATGGCACAGGCCACGCACGTGGCGCAGCAGGTCCTAACGAACCGGCTGGCCCTATCAGCCGCCGGCAGGAGAGAGCTGATCCGCGGGCACGGCAGGACGGGCCTTCCGGCCGGATCACGGCGCAGGGGCTGCCGGCAGCGGTGTCTGTGGGGCGGCCGTGCTCTCCCACGCAGGGGCGTCGAAGACGACTTCGCGTTGGCTCGCCTTGCCATCCGCACGCGCCAGCGTGGTGACGGTTGCTCGGGCTTTCCCAGGCCGGAGTATCGTGTCAAGCGGCGCTGTGAAACGTCGTTGCTGGCCCGGGAGCACCATCACGTCCCCGGCTGCGAGCGACGCAGAGGCCACGGCGACACCTCCGCCTGCATCGCTAACACGGAGCGATACGAGCGGCCAGGCAATGCAGGGGCCAACATTGCGGACCACCACTGTGACCGCCGCAGAAGGCCTGTTTGGATTGCTAACGGACAGGTCGACGATCTCACACGAGGGCTGTGCGTTGCGGCCTACGGTGATGCGCACGACGGCGTAGGACGGGTAGAACAGGCCCTGTGGGGAGTTCGCGTCACGGACGCGCAGACCGGCAACGTAGTCCCCGTCGGGTGTGTTCCGCGGAACCGTCAGGCCGACGCGTATGGTTGCGCGACCGCCCGGGGCCACAGTTGTCTCCTGTGGCTGGAGTGACAGCCAGGTTCTCGCGCTCTGCTGGTGTTGCGGTACCTCGGCCGGGAACTCGGCCTCCCCCACATCACTAAGCTGGAAGTCCGAGCACGAGAGAGCAAGGCTGAGCGCCTGCTTCCCCACGTTCGTCACCGTCAGCGGCCTCGAGGTGCTGCCACCAGGAGGCAGTGCGATGGACAGCTCCTGGGGTGACATCTCCGCGGCAGGGCGCAGGCTGTCCAGGAGGGCGATCACCTCCGGGGTAGGCTCAGTGTCCTTCACATGCCCGTCCCTGACGACGAAGGCTTTCGTGCCTGCTGCGCGAATTCTCGTGCCGGGCACCTCGAACTGCGCGGTCAGCAGGTACACCCCATCCGCGATATGTTGCATACCATCTGCTGCAAATACCCGCACCGCTGAAGCCAGGACTGTCGCCGATCCGGAATCCAGCGGGCCGCGCGAAATGCCGCCGCCTGTTGAGGAGCGGAGCTGGTAGGCACCCACTACTTTGGCGTGGATGGTGCCCTCATTCCGCACCGCTGCCTCGACCCGCCACCCGCCGCGGTCATTAGCTGACGGAGGCCGAACACCCACTCGGAGGCCGTCGACCTTCAGGCTGGGGGCCACCCGTGGCCCGGGTACGGCCAGCAGCACAGCCGAAGCGAAGGCCTGGGTCATCGTGATCCCTACTGCCGGACCGCTCTCTGGCGAGGGAGACGAAACCGTGATGAGTGCGTAGTAGCCACCTCTGGCGTCGCGCGGGACCCGCACCCGGCAAGTCACCCTTTGGCTCCCCGCAGGCGGCACTTTGAAGCTCTGTGGCGAGAGGCTTAGCCACTTCGCGCATCCACGCGGGTCATCGTCGGGTGCGCTCCTTGCGAACCCCTGCGGCGCCGCCGTCATGTTGGTCAGGGCGACCGTGAAGGCCCGTTCGACCGGATCGCCGTTGGCGACGGTCAAGTCGAACTCGGTGCCCTGGCCCGGCTTGACGACGGGACGAACCACCATGGGCGTAACCTGGATGCTCGCGAGTACTGCTCCCGTTGACACACAGAGCAGAAGCGGCGCCAGAACCGCCCAAGTGTATGCGGTGCGCCTTACCAAACGTCGCGGGGGCAGTGCGCCTCCGGATTGGCGGGACGTGCTGTAGCGACCAAGCGCCACGGCGATCACCTCACTGACGGGAGACTGCAAGGGGGCGGGCGCCTGTGGGGCGCCCGCCCCCGGACGATCGCGACTGACTGTGGCCTAGAGGTCCGGCACGAGGATGACTGCCGGGTCCAGGGTGTACTTGCCATCGGCCTGGTACTGGCTCGGTGTAGCTGTCACCTGGAACTCGTAGTCAACGGCGCCCACGGGGACTCGTCCGGGGCTGTACCATCCCCAGTTGGCCGAACCCACGCCGCCCGACCATTCCATCGCCGCAAGGGTGTTCCCGACCTTCATCTTCCACACGAGGGGGATCGCGCTCACGTCGTCGCCGAGAGCCCCGCCGAAGCCGTCGTTCGTGTTCGCTGCGGTTCCGCCGAGCCCATCCTTCTCGAAGACAAGTTGGGACGCCTGAGATTGGTCGGCCTGCACCCACCCATCCTTACGGATACCAACCCAGCAGGGATGGTTCTGCACGATGTGGCCCGTCAGAACCGCCGTCTGAGCCGCAAAGGGCGGAGCACCCCAGTGGAAGACGGCCTTGGTCTGCTGCGTCTGGCTGGCGTACAACTCCACGTAGGCTTCGACCACGAGGCCGTCGTCGCCGCCGGTGCCGGTAGCGGGGACCCAGCGGCTGTCGTCGTTGTCCCACCAGCCTGTCCAGGAGTTGCTCCCGCTCGTCTGCGTCCAGTTGGTCCAGTAGGCGCCGTAGATCCCACCCGAGCCTGGCGAGCCCGCCCAACCGTCCTCGGCCCCTCCGGCCGCCATGGCGGCGGTTCCGACCAACATCACCAACGCAACAGCTACGATCAGGTTACGCATTGTCCTGTCTCCCCTTTTCCCCTATACTGGGGATGGTCTGCGCGGAGAGCCGAAGATGGTGGCTAGGCCACCTGGGGACGGCTTCTTTGCGCAGATCTTCTTTTTGGCGCCTGGCCTTCACCCTGACCAGTTCGGGCAGCTAGCGCCGCCCGGTCTTGACAGCCCTCTCAGGCTGCACGGCCCTCGGAGGGGCTCTACGGCCGCTCTTGATGATGCTGTGTCCCGCAGAAGCCCGTGCGTCTCGACCCTTCCCCTTTGCGGTCCGTGATCCCAGACCGGAGACGAACTCCGCGTCGGGCACCTGTACCGCGCCAACCCCTTCAGTTTTCCCAGCCCCGTGTCGTGCCTGTGGTCAGGTGATCCGGTCCTGCCGCAGCTACACCTCCAATCACTTCACTACTTCACGCGGGCCCCTGGATCGCAACACCCCCTTAGGTTCAGGACGCGAGCAGATAGCAGGCGTATAATCAGTGCTTGCGGTGTCGCACCCCTTGAGCTGCTTTCCCCTCCGCCACCAGCGATAGCGGGCACTGGGGTGCGTACCTCCCCGGCGCCAGGAAGCGTGCGGGTACTGCGCGGCAGCGAAGCTCGAACCCGAACACTCGCGGCTCCCCCTGCCCGACCAACCACCACAGGGCGCGCTCCGGCGAGGTTCCGACCGGGCCAAGATCAGGCTTGACCCAGGGACCGAAGCCACCAGGGCCCTTCCAGCGCAGTTCCCATTTGAGCGGCAGCGTGTTGTCTGTCGAGGCAGGGCCGCTTACTTCGCGGCCCTTGTAGTCGGCCACCCGCTGCAGGCTGAGGCGGTCCATCCCCTGCGGCAAGAGAAGGCCCAGGCGGACCTGCCCGCCGCAGGAGACGACGACGCCGGTCACCGCGTTGGAGACGACTTCCTCTTCGTTGATGGGCAGAATGTTACCAAGGTCGAGGGAGGAGCTCAGAAGGGTGACTTCAGGGGGCGCCCAGCCGTTGCCGCCACACGGGGCAGGCACCTGGGTATCGGCTGCCACGCAGATCGTCGTCCCCAGACCCAGAGCCAGCAGGCACCAGAGGAGCACGCACAGGTGGCTTTTCGGGCTTTGGGCAGCTCCTGGACCGACGCGGACCGCTCTCACTTGCCTGCCTCCCTTCGTACGCGCCTGATCAGCAGATACGGACGCAAAGACTCGGCCGGAAGTGGTCAAGAGCACTGCTCAGTGGACTCCACCGTGGCCCCCCTTGGGCGGATGGAGGCCGGCAAGGACAGGCATGCTGCCAGGTGAGCCCAAGCTGGCATACGACGTGTCTGCCCATGATGTACTGTCCTGTAACGAAATAACAGATCGTCTTGGGAAGTGTCCTTCTCGCGGGGATAGTTCGGATCTGACAAATATGTGTAACGAGGTATAAGGCCTGCGCAAAAACGTGGCAATCGAGCTTTTGTGCTTGCCTGGCGTCAGGGAGTCGCCACTCTCTGGCGCCCTTCTCGTTACCCGGTCCGTAGACCGCCCCCCGCTGACGAGTAAGCTAGCTGCGCCTCAGTGGTCAGAGGCTCCCTGGTCCAGACCTGGCAGGTCATCCGACCGCCTTGCGTCGCATCCGCGGCGGGATGTTCAGTGTGGGACACGACTTCCGACAAGGGTAGAATGGACTCTGACGAAGGGGGCCGCCCGGCCAAGGACATCGCTGCCGATCGTTGACTGCACGTGCTCTGCGTACGGGGTGGTGTAGTGTGGGTGCGAGTCTCCGGAGAGCTGCAGTCGTACCCGCCCTGTTCCTACAGCTTGCCACGCTGCACTGCTTCCTATGAGATTGTCCCGGAACCGAGGTCGCTACGCCCTCAAGTTCGCAGTAGACATCCCGATAATATCTATTTGCCAGCATCATGTCAATGCCGGCGGAAAATCTTGAGCGTTTATTGACTTTGTCATACAAGACCCCAATCAGACTTTTCTGAGGTCTGGGTTGGGTCGTCTCGCCTTCCGCTGTGCGTCAGTCCCGTTCGACTGATCCCAGGCCCGCGTCTCTCCCCTCCCCGGCGCAAAGGTCCGTGAAGGTTAGCCCGGACGCACTCGGGGAATAGTGGCTTTGCGATGGTGCAGAGCCTTGGCCAGGGAGGACCTGCCTTGTCGGATACCCCCACGGCGAGCCCCAGACGGACCGGCGATGCCAACCTCGTCCGCAGGAGCTTAGTCCTGGTGGCGATCGCACTCCTGGCCGGCCTGCTCCTCACCTACCTCGGTCAGATCGACCTGCTGCGCCGCTTCGAGCTGATGACCTACGACCTGCGCATGAGAGAAGCGCCCGTCACAGCCCCGCCGGAGATCCTCGTCGTAGCCATCGACGAGCGCTCGATTCAGCAGTTCCAGGCTTGGCCCTGGCCCCGCAGCACCCATGCACGACTCATCGATCGCCTCCGGGCTGCCGGGGCGAAGCTGATTGCCTTTGACGTGGTCTTCGCCGGGCCCTCCGGTGGCGGTGCCGCCTTTGACAAGGAAGTGCCGCTGGAGCAGTGGGGCGAGAGCACCTCTCCGGAGGACAAGACCCTGACCCGCGCCATCAGGAAGGCCGGCAACGTGATTCTGGCCGCTACGCTACCCGAAGGTGAGGGACAGAGCGAGGATAGCGCGCAGGGCTCCCTGCAGGCCCCGGAGATGCCCTATGAGGATTTCCAGGAGGCGGCTTTGGCCGTCGCCCCGGCGAATGTGGTGCGTGACCCGGACAACGTGGTCCGGCACTACTGGCTGACGCTGAAGCACCTGGACGAGACCTATCCCTCGCTGGCGGTGTCCATCGCGTCACACGTCCAGGGGGTATCAGACGCAGAGGTGATCAAGGGAGCCTCCGCGCAAGCGAGCAGCGACGTACCGGCGAATCAGATGCTGCTGTGGTTCAGCCCACTGGAGACCGCAGCCGGCGGCTTCGAGGTGGTCTCCTACTACGATGTCTACAAGGGGCTGGTGCCCGCCGACCGAATCAAGGGTCGGATCGTGGTGGTCGGCGGAACGGCCCCGGTGCTGCAGGACCTCTGGCAGACGCCGATGCTCAGTGGCGCCCGAACCGAGGGCGGTGCCCAGAAGGTCGGACTGGTCCCCGGGGTCGTGGTGCAGGCGACGGCAGTCGCCAATCTGCTGCAGCAGCGTCACCCCGGGCCGGTGACCTGGCCGACGAAGCTGATCGTGGCCCTGGTGGCCTGCCTGCTAGTGGCGCTTGCCCTGGTGTTTCTGCGCCCGCTCACGGTGCTGGTTCTGGTGATGATCCCGGTCAGCGCGCTCCTGCTGATCTTCGGCACCTGGGCTCTCAACGTGCATCACCTGTGGATGCCGGTGGCGGTGCCTGTGTTGGCGGCCTGGACGACCTGCCTGGGAGGCACCACCTACCGCTATATGGCTGAGGAGGCCGGGAAGCGCCGCCTGCGCCGCGCCTGGCAGAGGAGGGTATCGCCCGAGGTGCTCCAGCTTATCCTGCGCGACCCCACCATGACCCAGGTAGAGGCACGGGAGGTCACGGCGACCGTCCTGTTCTCCGACCTGCGAGGGTTCACCACCTTGAGCGCGCTGCACTCGCCACAGGAGCTGGTGCAGGTGCTGAACCACTACCTCACCCGCATGACCGCAGTGATCCTCCGCCACGGCGGCACCATCAACAAGTTTCTCGGTGACGGCATCATGGCAGTCTTCGGAGACCCCGTGCCGCGACCGGACCACGCCTTGCGGGCTGCGACCGCCGCCCTGGAGATGCAGGAGGATCTGGCGAAGCTCCGCGAGGAGACCGAAGGCGGCAGTGACGTGTACAAGTCGCTGTTCATGCGCGTAGGCCTGCACACCGGAACCATGCTGGCCGGGGACGTCGGTTCGGAGGACATGCTGGAGTACACCGTGATCGGTGACACCGTCAACACCGCGTCACGGCTGGAGTCGCTTGGCAAGGAGTATGGCACACAGATCCTGATGAGCGCCGATACCTGGCAGCAGGTGCAAGGCCAGGTGCAGGCACGGTTCCTGGGCGAGGTGACGCTTCGGAACCGTCCGCAGCCCATTGACGTGTATGAGCTCGTGGGCCTGACGGGCCAGGGTGAGGCGCCAGAGCAGGAAGCTGCCAGGGAGGCGCAGGAGGACAGCTAGACAGACAGTTCAGAATCAGTCCCATCGCAGGAGGTCGCAAAATGATCAGGGCTTTTTGCGCCATGGTTGGCGCCCTGGGCATGCTGGCAATCTCACAGACCACCTGGGCGGCCGCGCCCTGTGCGACGGTCACCGGGGTGGTGCTCCAGGTGAGCTATCAGCAGCCGCCGGCCAAGGGCTGGTCCACGGCGAAGGTCGGGACCAGGCTCTACGCCGGGGCCAGGGTGCGCACGGCGAAACGGTCGAAGTGCGAGATTGCCTTCCCGGACAAGAGCCGCATCAGGATGAACGAACTCAGTGAGCTGGCCATCGCCAACGCCACCAGCAAGGACGTGAAGCTGGCACGCGGCAACCTGTATGCGCGGATCGTCGCCGGTACCGGGGCACGCATCGCGGGAGCGGGCGGCGTTGCGTCGATCAAGGGGACGCAGCTAACCTACGACGGGCAGACCCTCGCGGTCTATGAGGGTGCTGCCGACCACGAACTGGCACGCGGCGTCGACCATGTTCCGGCAGGCAGCGCCTCCAGCACCTGGCGACCCGACATCTACGAGGTACCCGCCCTGCAGTGGGAGGGTGGCAAGCTCCGGCCGTGGTTCCAGGACGTCGGTCCGGGCGTGTCTCTGGGGACAATCGGCGGCTCACGGCCGGGCACCTCGCTCAAATACGGGCGAGCCGGGATGATCACCGGCATCGCGAGGATGCTGACCGGCGGCATCGTGCCCTGGGGTGACGTCGGTGTGATCGTCGAGCAAGCTCCACCCGGCGGAAAGGTCAACCCCAGGGGCAGCTACCGTGGCTCGGGAGCAGCCCTTGGTGCTCTGGGCGCGAGCTTCCTTTTGGAGGACTGGAACAAGGATCCGCATCCCCTGGGTGGAGGCGCCTTCGGGCCCTTCTTTGACGGCTCAGCCTTCGCCATCGAGGGAGAGAATCGCAATGACATGACTGGTGGCGAGCTGCGGGCGTGCGCGATGAAGGACAACCTGTTCCTGGGCCTCGGCTGGGTGGGCTATTCCGACTACCCCGCCGACCCCTACATCGCCCTCAGTGAAGCCTTTCTTGCCTACCGCGACGAGAGTATCGGCGACATCGCCGTCGGCAAGCAGTGGTTCCTGGAAGGGCCGGTCAACAACACCCGCCTTGGCTCACTAATGAGCTTCGACCGGGCGACGGCACTTCGCTGGCAGGGCCGTGCCGGGAAGGCCGAACTGGATCTCGCCTATCTGTATGACGTGCTGCCAACGTCTTCTGCGCGCCGTGAGGGGTGGGCGGGACGTGCCCAGTTCGGACTCTGGAACGGCACCGTCGGCCTCAACGCGCTGTACGACAACGATCTCTCCGACACCGGGGTATCCTGCGACTTCTGCTTCCCAGTCCTACCGGGAACTCTCGACCTGTACGGCGAACTGGGTGATGACGCCGCCGGCAACCACCTGCAGACCTGGGGCGCCTACTTCCCCGGGCTGTATCAATCCCTGGGCGTCGATCTGTACCTTGAGTATGCGAAGCGCGGCAGCCTCAACTCGCTGACGTCCGCCTCGGTCTACAAGGAGATCAGCGACGGGTGGTCGGGACTGCTGCTGTTCAAGGACGTCGAGGGTAAGTCTGCAGTGTTTGGCCTGGGGATCGCCCGGGAGTTCGGGCACCAGAAGTAAGAGGTGCTCGCCCGAGCCGTTGCTGTACCTGACCGTCAGTGCAGTCGTCCGATTAGCGTGGAGGGCACAAGAGGAGTGTCGAGCGATGCGCAAAGCGATCATGGTTGTGTTGATGTTTATGATAGCCGCAGTCCTTCTGGTCTTGTCCGGCTGTGGCGGGGGCAGTTCGGCCGTTCCCGGCAAGGGTGACCTCAAGATCACAGTCACCTTCCCGCCGCAACCCGAAGGGGTCTCACCGGAAGCGATCCCGGTGGCGACCAACAGCTTCCGGATCCGCATTAGCGACCCCGTTACGGGTGACCCGCTGGCTGCCGATGTGGTCATCTCACGTGCCGGCGGCGTGACGCAGACGGTGGTCATCCCCGGGATTCGCGCCGGGAACACCAGGCTGCAGGCCTGGGCGTACACGTCACTCGATGGAACCGGAGAGGCCATTGCCCAGGCTCAGACGACCGTGGTGGTGGTGCAGGGCGAGGAGGTAACGGCGCACCTCGTGCTTGCAGCGCTGCCCTTCCGGGTCGAGGTGACGCCATCACCGCTGAGCCTGGAGAAGTCCAAGACGGGCAAGCTCACGGCGACCGTCTATGACGTGGATGGCAACATCATCCTGGGCACCTTCACCTTCAACTGGAGCAGCGACAACGAGGGCGTGGCCAAGGTGGACGACTCGGGCGCGGTGCTTGCCGTCGACAAGGGGAGCTGCAAGGTCAGTGCCCAGGAGTCCGTCAGCGGCAAGACGGGTTCCGCCGACGTCAACGTGTGGGTGGCTACGGCAGCGACGGCTACCATCGAACCGGCCAGGGTGATACTGCCGATGGGCAGGACCGCCGACCTGACCGCAACCGCCTATGACAACCTGGGGGCAGTCATCCCCTATGCGATGGTCCAGACCTGGTCGGTAGACGACCCCAGCATCGCCGGCATCACGGGTACCGGAAACCAGGTGAAGGTCACGCTCGGGCCGACCGCCGGAACCACCACCGTCAGGGCCGACTTCGGAGGCGGCCTCGTTGCCACCTGCAAGGTCACCTGTGACAAGTCGGGAACGATCAGAGTCATCCTGGAGTAGCGCCGCAAGGAACAGCTCGGAGCCAGGGCACAAGTCCGGCCTTCGCCGGAGGCTGCAAGGCATATGCTCCTCGACAGCGAAAGGCGCAGGCAGAGGGCCTTGGTGGCGCCTCACTAGGGTTGGATGGGTCAGGGGGAAACACTATGGATTTGTTCGAGGCTATCGCTGAGCGTCGATCGGTGCGCAAGTTTGCCGACAAGCCGGTCCCACGGGAGGTCATCGAGCAGTTGCTGTCTGCCGCTGTGCAGGCGCCGAGCGCAATGAACAAGCAGACCTGGGCCTTCGGCGTGGTCCAGGGCGGCGACAAGGTAAAGGAACTGGGCGAACGTGCCCGCCTCGCCCTTCTGAAGGAGTTGGAGCAGAAGGGAGGCCCGGCTGACTTCCGCGCTCGCCTGGAGAACCCGGAGTTGGCTGTCTTGCACGGCGCACAAGCCTTGATCGTGGTCTACGCCACTTCGGAGGATCGCTTCGCCACGATCAACTGCTGCCTTGCAGCCGAGAACCTCATGCTGGCAGCAACAGGGATGGGCCTCGGGACTTGCTGGATTGGCATGGCCGAAGCCCTGCTGAGAAGCCCCGAGGTGAAGGCGGAGATGGGGGTGCCACAGGAGGCGCAGCCCATCGCGACGCTCATTCTCGGGTACCCCGACGATGACAGCCCACGGAAGGCCAAGAACCCGCCGACGGTCCTGTACTGGCTATAGCCTGACGGACCAGCGCACCCAACAAGCAAGCCACAAAAGAACCCGCGAGTGCTCTTGCGCTCGCGGGTTCCTGTTGTGCGTTCCCGTCACGTCTCAGGAGCCTGGGCTACACCGGCTCGCCGCTGTCCTCTTCCCGAATCGTCGCACGGCGGATCTTGCCGCTGATAGTCTTGGGCAGCTCGTCGACGAACTCGATGATGCGCGGGTATTTGTAGGGCGCGGTCACGCGCTTCACATGCTGCTGCAGCTCGCGGACCAGCTCCTCGCCCGGCGTGTAGTTCGGGACCAGCACGACCGTGGCCTTGACCACCTGTCCACGGTCGGGGTCGGGCACACCGGTCACGGCACACTCCAGCACCGCCGGGTGCTCGATGAGCGCACTCTCGACCTCAAAGGGCCCGATGCGGTAGCCCGAGCTCTTGATCAGGTCGTCGGCGCGGCCGACAAACCAGTAGTACCCGTCCTCGTCGCGCCAGGCCATGTCGCCGGTGTGGTAGACCCCATCATGCCACACGCTCTTCGTTAGCGCCTCGTCGCGGTAGTAGCCCGTGAACATCCCAGCCGGCGGATTGTCGCCGGTGCGTATGACGATCTCCCCTTCATCGCCGGCGTCACAGGACTCACCTTTGCCATTCACCACGTCGACATTGAAGCCTGGTGAAGGCTTGCCCATCGACCCCGGACGGGGCGGGACCCACGGGAAGGCGGCCAGCAGCACTATGGCCTCGGTCTGCCCGAAGCCTTCCCTGATCTTGAGACCGGTGGCGCGGTAGAAGCGCTCGAAGACCTCCGGGTTCAGCGGCTCGCCTGCGACTGTGCAGTACTCGAGGTGCTCAAAGTTGTACTTCGACAGGTCTTCCTTGATGATGAACCGGTACACCGTCGGCGGAGCGCAGAAGCTCGTAACCTTGTACTTCTCGACGATACGCATCAACATGCCGGCGTCGAAGCGGTCGAAGTCGCACACGAAGACGGCCGCCCCGACGATCCACTGGCCGTAGATCTTGCCCCAGGCGCACTTCGCCCACCCGGTGTCGGCGACGGTGCAGTGGAGACTGTTCTCGTGCAGGTTGTGCCAATACTTCGCGGTGATGATGTGACCCAGGGGATAAGTGTGGTCGTGGCACACCATCTTGGGCATGCCGGTAGTGCCGGAGGTGAAGTACAGCAGCAGCGTGTCGTGGACGTCGGTTGCCTCATCACCCTGAGGTCGCTCGAAGTGGTCCGAGGCCCCCTCCAGCGCGCGGTCGAAGTCAAGCCAGCCGTCACGCGGGCCGCCGACCGAGGCCTTGACGCGGAGAGAGGGAGAGTCAGGATGGGCCTCGTCAACGTGTCCGGCAACCCGGTCATCGTGCACAGCGACGATCATCTTGATGTCGGCGGCGTTGTTGCGGTACGACACATCGTGCGGTGACAGCAAGTGGGTAGCGGGGATCGCAACGGCTCCCAGTTTGTGCAGGGCCAACAAGCAGAACCAGAACTGGTAGCGCCGGCGCAGGATCAGCATCACCTTATCGCCACGCCTGATTCCCGCATCTCGGAACACGTTCGCAGCCTTGTCGCTGTACAGCTTCATCTCGCGGAAAGTGAAGGTCGCCTCTCGGCCGGAGTCATCGCACCACACTAGCGCGACCTTCTCCGGGTCACTTGCCGCGTACTCATCCACGACGTCATAGGCGAAGTTGAAGTTGTCCGGGATGTTGAGGTGGTAGTTCTCGCGCAGGTCCTCGTAGGAAGAGAACTGTGTTTTCGACAGGAATCGCTCGAGCATTGTCTTGACTCCTCCAGCCCCCGGGGGGTGCGTTGTTCAGCAGATGATCGCCAGGAAGCGCGCCGTCTGATCCCCAAGGGCCTTCATACCATGCTTGAGGTTGGAGTCGAAGAACAGCGAGTCGCCTTCCTCCAGCAGGATCTCGTGGCCGTCGACAACCACGCAGAGCCTGCCCTCCAACAGGTAGTTGAACTCCTGGCCGGGGTGCGAATTCAGATGGATCTCCTCGTCCTCCGGCTCGACGGAGACCAGGAAGGGCTCCATCTTCTTGCTGCCGAAGTTGTACGCCAGGCTCTGGTAGTCGTATTCCTGACGGCGCTGCACAGCTACTCCCTTGCCCCTTCGGACCAGGCAGTGGTTGTGCAGGCGAGGCTCCTCGCCGGTCAGAATCGCCCCGAGCTCCACGCCGAACCGCGCAGCGATCTGGTACAGAACGCTGACCGGGATGTCCTCCCGCCCGCTCTCATAGCCCGCATACAGCTCCAGGCTGACCCCGAACTCACGAGCTGCTGTCTCCTGCGACAGCCCGGCGATCTCCCGCAGTTCTCGGATACGCATGGCAATCTGCGCCAATTGGTCTGACATGGCCCTGACCTCCTGGTCTCACGGTGGGAGGGTGCAACACGACACGCCGGTCCACAACTCCTGGTCAGTCGGCGTGCAAGGAGGGTGTCGCCCTCTGGGCACGGCGCCTATGATACCATGCGCGGGCCAGGATGTGAAACTGCCCTCGTGACGAATTCCGCGCCTACCGACTCAGGACAAGTCTGTTCCCGGCCGGGCTCGTGATCTGCAAGCCCGGGAAGGTCACCAGCCCCTGGGCATCGGCCGTGAGGGTCCTCTGCTGCACCTGCTGTCCCGAGGCCACGTCCAGGTTGACGGCCTTGACCTGCTCACCGGCCGCGATCTTGAAGGCCTGCAGACGCCTCGGAGTCACGTCGACCGTCACTGGTAGCGCCTCCGCCTCCAGCGCCCACTTCACCACCACTTCATACCTCTGTGCCGTGTCCCTGGGCTCTTCCCAGGTCAGCCCGCGGTTGAGGAAGCCCACGATGTCACCGTCGGTCTTGTCACCGTTGCCGGGGTTGTTGTCCCGCGAGCAGTTGCTGAAGGCCGGGTAGCTCTTGTTGAGCGCGATCAGCGCATGGAAGGAGTTCAGGTTGCTCCATGCCTTGACGTCCGCGGGCATGTTCGCCGCGCAGTCGCTGTGCGTGCCGTTGTCCCAGGCGGCGAGGATACCGTGGTGACCGTCTCGCATCGCCCGGTAGAAGTCGGGGTTCTTCCACCACGGAATCGACGCGTCCTGGCGGCCGTTCGTGATGACCAGGTAGGGCAGATCGCCCGGCGTGTTCCTCACAAACCGCGTCCCGTCAAGCCGCTGCCGAACCGTCACACCCTCGTCGGTCGGCATGTCCAGGCCGCCGGTCTCCGCGACGATACGATGCTCGCTGTCGCCGCCGGTGCCCCGGTCGTAGGCCACGATCGGAACGTGAGCCCGGATACCCGCGAAGATCTCCGGGTGACGCAGGCAGAAGGAGATGCTTCCGCAGCCACCCATCGAGCTGCCGGTGGCGTAGACACGGTTCCGGTCTGTCTGGTAAGTCCGTTGGACCCAGTCCAGGATCCAGAGCAGCCGTCGCTCGCTGTAGTTGACCACGGTGCCCTGCGGCATCTTCTCGGGCTCGCGGATGTTGCTGTTGTAGCCATACCAGAAGCTGTGGATTGCCGGTGTGAGCTTCTGGCAATTGTCGCGACCCTCCGGGAACATGCGGTCAATCCAGGTGCGATCCGTCGGTGCAACGATGACCGCATCGGCGGTCACCGTGACGCCGAACTTGAAGGGAAGGCCCTCTCGCCAACCGAGGGACTTGTCGCCGAGGACCAGGAAGTCAAAGCCACCGCGACCCGTCTTCGCATGCAGGCT
This sequence comes from Armatimonadia bacterium, assembly GCA_039679385.1. Lineage (NCBI taxonomy): Bacteria > Bacillati > Armatimonadota > Armatimonadia > Armatimonadia bacterium. The sequence goes on from JBDKVB010000045.1 coordinate 45,670, forward strand.
CAGATGCAGTGGCTTGTCCTTGCCCGCTGCGACGTCAGGCTGCGCCTCGGGCCTCTGCCAGATCGGTTCGAGGGCGGCAGCCTGCACCTGGACCGGCGTCTGCAGCGAGTTGGCGCCCGCCGTCACTTCCCAGTTCTCCACGCCGTCGGCACCGGTGCTGACCACCGCATAGTACCGTGGGCCCTTCTCCTCAGGGGCCACGGTGTGCACATGCAGCCCCGAGTCCGGATTCAGACGCCTCCCGCCGGCCACGATCAGGAAGCCCTCGTGAGGGATCGGCGGCTTCTCGCCCGTCTTGGGGTCCTTGGCCAGTGGGTTCCCGTAGGTCTCGGGATTGAGCCACCAGTCGTTGGCGAGCCCTGGGCTGAGGTGGTCGGCCAGGACAGTGGCCTGCCCGGCGTTCTGCGTCGTGATGGGCTGGTCAGAACCCAGGACAGTCAACTGGCCCTGCCAGCCGGCAGGCTCGTCCCAGGTGAGGGAAACCTGGCCCTGGCGATAGACGGCCTGCAGGTTCGTCGCTACCGGCGCAGCGCAGGCTACCATAGCGAGAGCCATGAGAAGGGTAACGAGAGGGAGTGTCATATTGGCGAACATGGGATCCTCCGGCGAGAGCTTCAGTCTGAGAGCAAAAGCAACACGGGAGGTTTCCGCGTCCGTCGGCCGACTCCTTGCCCGGGAATACAGTAGCGCCTTTCTGCCCTCTGAGCTGAGCTGGAGCAGGGAAGGTCCTGCTCCCAGAAGCTTGGAATAGGCGCGGACCTGCACGACGTCGTTCCCACACCGGAGGCTATCATGCTCATCGGCTGGTCATCTGCAGACATCACCCCAGACAAGCCCTCTGTGCTCCGCGGACAGTTCCATGCACGCATCTCCAAGTTCGTCAACGATCCACTCACTGTCACAGCGCTGGCCCTTGAGGGAGCTGACGAGAGCGGTGCCAGGCACCAGGCCATCATCATGTCCTGCGACCGCGTCAACGTGCCAAGCATCGTCGAGAACCGGGTGCGCGAACTCGTCTCCCAGAAGGTCCAGGGCTTTGACCCCGCCATGCTGTTCATCTCGGCCACTCACACCCATACCGCAGCCGAGGTCGACGAGAGCCTCTACGGGCCGCAGGCGCCCGAAGTGGGCTCCCCGGCGGAGTACTGCGACTTCCTCGTCGAGAGAATGGCGCAGGCCGCTGCGGAGGCCTGGGAGCGTCGTGCACCTGGTCAGGTGAGCTGGGCCTTCGGGCAGGCAGTGGTTGGCCACAATCGGCGCGTCACCTATCTGGACGGCCAGTCGAAGATGTACGGACACACGGATCAGGCCGACTTCTCCCACATCGAGGGCTACGAGGACCACAGCGTCGACATGCTCTTCACCTGGGACCCCGAGGGCAACCTCACCGGTATGCTCCTCAACCTCGCCTGCCCCTCGCAGGTGACCGAAGGCGAGTACTACGTCTCCGCCGACTTCTGGCATGAGGTGCGAGTGGAGATCCGCCGCCGTCACGGAGAGGGCCTGTTCATCCTGCCCCAGTGCAGTGCAGCCGGTGACCAGTCACCACACCTGCTCATCCACAACCGTGCCGAGGAACTCATGCGTCAACGGCGCGGCTTGACAGAGCGTCAGGAGATCGGCCGTCGGGTCGCCAACGCCGTCGATGACGTCCTCGACCTCGCCAAGGCCGATCAGCACTCTGAGCCGACCTTCGCCCATGTGACGGCAACCGTCCGTCTGCCGGTCCGGACTGTCCTCCGAGGCGAGTATGAAGCCGCACGTGCCCAGCGTGAGCACTGGGAGGCTGAGCAAGTCGATCCCGCAGACGTCTTCGCCACCTCGCGACGGCACGTGATGATCAGCCGCTACGGCAAGGTCATGACCCGTTACGAAACGCAGGCCGACAATCCCCAGTACGAGACAGAGGTCCATGCTGTGCGCCTTGGCGACATAGCGATGGTCACCAATCCCTTCGAGCTGTTCCTCGACTTCGGCCTGCGCATCAAGGCTCGCAGCAAGGCGGTGCAGACCTTCGTCGTCCAGCTCGCGGGCACGGGTCGCAACACCATGTCCGGCTACCTGCCGACCGCCAGAGCGGTGGCAGCGAAGAGCTACGGCGCAGAAGCCGCAGACAATGCCGTCGGCCCGGAGGCCGGACAGGTTCTGGTCGACCGCTCGCTGGAGCTGCTCGACGGGCTGTGGGGAGAGTAGTGGACGTGGTGGCGCGGCAAGAGAGGTAACCCAGAAGACCAAGGGGAGGCGAGGCCAGGCACTTGACTTCGCCTCCCTTTTCGCGCTCTTCCTCCGAACTTGGCCCGAAGGACAGGGCAAGGCCCCCGGCGAATCTGCCGCTCACTATGAGGAACCCATCGCTCTGGCTCAGCGCTCTGCTTCTGGTCGTCGGGCTTGTACAGTCGGGAACCGCTGCCACGGTGCAGGACTTCGAGGACTCCGCCACGGCCGGATGGCAGGCCGGCGAAGGAAGCACGCTGGCCGTCACTACCGAGAGGTACAAGTCCGGCTCGCACAGCCTCCGCTGGACCTGGGAACGCCCCCAGGCAACCATCACCTATCGGTCTGCGGCGGACTTCACAGGGCTCAAGGCGGCGCCGAAGGACAAGCCCGCCAGTCTCTTCGGATTGTGGGTGCATAGCAGCGCCCCGGTCACAGCGCGGATGAACCTGGAACTCCTGCAGGGGGGCAACGTCGTCGGCGCCTGTTGGTTCTGGATGGACTTCCGGGGATGGCGGCCGCTCGGCGCTCGCTACACGGACCTCGGCTGGCGCGCGCGACAGGCTGTCGACGGCCTGCGCCTTCGCGCTCCCGAGGGCGTACCTGCGGGTTCCCTCGACCTGGACTTCGTCTGCACCAACCGGGAGGGCGGCACGCCACCGGCCACCTACCAGCAGCCCTGGGCAGGGAACCCACAACGGCTTGCCACGGCGGAGGTCTACTCCGACCGCGACGTTTCCCAGAGCCGACCTTGGCTGCCTCCTCTGACGCCCGCCGACAAGATCACACCGCAGCAGCGCACCGACATGGCAGCTCTCGCACAGCGCATGCTCCCAGCCCTGCGTAGACCCCGCAGCGGACTCAAGCCCGAGCAACTCGCCGAGGCCCAGCGTCAGTTCGCCGCCCTGGGAATCCAGCGTCACGGCGGCATCATCACCGGTCGCCCGGTCGATGGCGGCAGCTTCCTATCACCACCCGGGGCAGTGACCATGGCCGACTTCGTCAAGGTCTGCGGCCAGGTCCAGAGCGCCTACGAGGTGGCCCAGAAGCCGGAGGACATCGCACTCCTCCGCGGGATGTTCGCCGACCTGTGCAGGCATCTCCTCGATCAGGGCTGGGACGAAGGCGCCAACGTCGGCGGTGCAGGCAATCCCTATGACCTGCGCTACTGGCCACCGATCTTCATGGCAATGCGGGATGTCCTCGCCGAGGAGGGACTGCTGCGCGACGTGGCACTGGGTGTCTGCTGGTCAATGGCGGCGCTGCACGGCGACGTCTTCGTCCAGAACCCTTCGTCCAACATGG
>JBDKVB010000046.1 GCA_039679385.1 Armatimonadia bacterium
GCAGTTGGCCAAGACACTGTGTCATACCGGAGAGACCTCCCGAAAGGGCCTTCTGTTGGCGCAGAACCCCATTTCGACGTCTCTCCGGTTTCACTTCCTCAGTAACTCATGAATAATGCGGGCTAGATGCGAGAGGGAGGGCGATGGTCCTTCCTCTCGTCGATTCCGAGTTGGTGCAAGGCCTGAACGACGGTGACGCGGCGGATCTCGGAAGTGCCCGTCGCATCCCAACCGGCGCGTTCGGCCATCTCGCGTACCGGGCCCTTCATGTTGGCCAGGCAGAAGAGAATCCCTCGTCTGTGGTAGTCGCCGACGAGGCGCTCGAGGGCGGCCATCGAGGTGCTGTCGATGTCGTTGACGCCCGACATGTCGAGCACCACCCACTCAACCCCAAGGCGCCCCGTGAGCTTCTCCCGCAGTCGATCCTCGACGAACCCCATGTTGGCGAAGTAGAGCCGTGAGTCGACGCGCAGGATGAGGCCCTCAGGGTAGGTCTCGGCCTGAGGGTAACGCTCGAGATCGCGGAAGCCCTGCTCCTCCTCGACCCAGCCCAGCTCGGCCATGTGTGGATGGGAACTGCGCCAGATGAACACGATCAGGGAGTACAGGATCCCGGCCAGCAGGCCCTTCTGCACGTCCAGCAGCAGCGTAGCGGCGAAGGTGATCACCCACGTCCAGGCGTCAGCCCTCCGCAGGTGGTACAGACTCCGAGCCTGCCCGAAATCCAGAAGGCCGGAGACGGCGACGATCACCAGTGCACCCAGGACGGCCTGGGGCAGGCTCTCGAAGAGAGGTGTGAGCAGGAGAACCGCCAGTAGTACCGTGCCACCTGTCGCAGCACCGGCCAACTGAGTCCTCCCGCCGACGCCGTAGGTGACGGCACTGCGGGAGAAGCTGCCGGTGACGAAGTAGCCCGAGACCAGCGAGTTGAGGAGGTTGGTGGTGCCGAGGGCGGTGAGCTCCTGATTCGGGCGCACGCGGTAGTTGCTGCGGACAGCCAGAGTCTGGGCAACCGCGATGGATTCGCCGTAGGAGATGAGGGCGAGAATCAGCGCACGCGGCAGCAGGAGCTGGATCATTGGAAGGTCGAGGCTCGGGACTCGCGGTGTGGGCAGTCCGGCAGGGATGTTACCGACGACCTGCACTCCCTGGGCCTCGAGATGCAGAGCGTTCACCGACAGCGCTGCAACCAGGACAACCGCCAAGGGTGCAGGGAAACGCGGCGCGATCTGGCGCAGCAGCACCAGGGCTGCCATGCTTATCAGAGCGATGAGGAGGGTGGGCCCATGCACTTGGCCAAGGCGCCGGCCAACCTCCACGAGGGTCACGAAGGCTGAGCTGCTGGAGGGCACGCTGATCCCGAGCAGGTACTTGAGCTGACTGATGCTGATGACGATGGCGGCGGCGGTGGTGAAACCGCCGATCACGGCACCGGACATGAAGTGCGACAGGAAGCCCATCCGCAGCAGGCCGAAGAGTATCTGGAGAGAGCCGGCCATGAGGGCCAGGAGTGCGGCTGCGGCTAGATACTCCACGGTGCCCGGCTCGGCGAGCGGCGCGATGCTTGCGTGTACCAGCAGGGAGTCGGTGGCGACCGGACCGACGGAGAGATGTCGTGAGGATCCGAGCAGGGAGTAGAGGACCGGGCCGACGACCGAGGCATAGAGGCCGGCCACCGGAGGCAGGCCCGCCAGCAGGGCATAGGCCATGCTCTGGGGCACCAGCATGGCCCCGACGGCGACGCCGGCCGACACGTCATGGGGTAGGTTGTCGCGATCGTAGCGCGACAGCCAGTCGGCGGCCGGGAGAAGCCGGCTCAGCAGTGAAGGCACGCCCTTCGGCAACCTGAAGGCCCCTCCTCTCCTGATCGCGTGGGCCGAACAGGCCCCGGGGCATAGTAGCACATACGACAAGGGCTTCCAGCGCCGGTCCTCTCACAGGCCGATTCTGGAAGCCCTTTGCTTAGCGCGTGGGAAGGTCTAGGTGCCCATCTGCCAGGAGTTCAGATAGCGCTGCTGTTCCTCCGTGAGTTGGTCGATCTCGATGTTCATCGCCTTGAGCTTGAGCAGGGCCACCTGGGCGTCGATTTCCTCAGGTACGCTGTGGACGTCGACCGTGAGCGAGCCGCCGTGCTTGGCGACGAACTCAGAGCAGAGGGCCTGGTTCGCGAAGCTCATGTCCATGACGACGGCGGGATGACCCTCGGCAGCGGCAAGGTTGACGAGACGACCCTCGCCGAGGACGTAGAGGCAGCGACCATCGGGCAGAGCGTACTCCTGGGTCTCGTGGCGAACCGTGCGCTTGCTGGTCGCCATCTCGTCCAGAGCCACCAGATCGATCTCAACATCGAAGTGGCCACTGTTGCACAGGATTGCGCCGTCGCGCATGACCTCGAAGTGCTCACGACGCAGGATGTGGATGTCGCCGGTGACGGTGATGAAGATCTCGCCGACCGGCGCGGCCTGGGCAATGGTCATGACCTGGAAGCCGTCCATGGCGGCCCGGAGAGCCTCGATCGGGTTGACCTCCACGACGATGACCCGGGCACCCATGCCACGAGCGCGGGCTGCAACACCCTTGCCGCACTGCCCGTAGCCGCAGACGACGAGGTTCTTGCCGGCGATCATGACGTTGGTGGCACGCAGGATGCCGTCGATGGAGCTCTGGCCGGTCCCGTAGTAGTTGTCGAAGAGGTGCTTGGTGTTGGCGTCGTTGACGGCGATGACCGGGTACTTGAGGGCGCCGTCGGCGGCCATGGCACGCAAGCGGATGACGCCGGTCGTGGTCTCTTCCATGCCGCCCAGCAGACCGCCGAGAAGCTCGGTGCGGTCCGAATGGATGGTGGAGATGACGTCGCAGCCGTCGTCGATGGTGATGGTGGGCTTGGTGTCAAGCGCAGCGTTGATGTGGGAGTAGTAGCTGTCGCGATCCTCACCGTGGACGGCGAAGACCGGGATGCCGTAGTCCTTCACCAGGGAGGCAGCGACCGGGTCCTGCGTTGACAGGGGGTTACTGGCACACAGGGCTACCTCGGCGCCACCGGCGACCAGTGTCCGCATGAGGTTGGCGGTCTCGCTGGTGACGTGCAGGCAGGCGGCGATCCGCTGCCCAGCAAGGGGCTTCTCACGGGTGAAGCGCTCACGAATCGACTGCACCACGGCCATCTGACGGTCAGCCCACTCGATGCGGAGCTTCCCCTCAGGGGCCAGATTGAGGTCGGCAACATCATATTGCATGGCAGTTCCTCTCTTTGCGGCTTGGTCAGGCGTGACCGCGTCACGCTCGAGGTTATGTCGGAAGGAACGAACTCAGGTCTCTGCGCGCAGGTAGGTTGAGGCATACTCACGAGCCGCTTCGCTCCACTCGCGTAGCGGCGTCAGGCCAAGCTCCTCCAGCCGGCTGCTGACCAGGGAGCTGTGGTGCGGCCGGTTGGTCGGGCTCACCCAGTCACGCCAGGAGATGTCTTCAACCTCCACGTTCGCAGCACCGGCGGCCTCAAGAGCTGTGCGAGCGAGTTGCGACCAGGTGCAGAGGCCGGAGTTGGCGCAGTGCAGGATGCCGGTCGGCTGCAGGTCGATCAGCCGCCAGAGGCGAGCGGCGAGATCCCGGGTGTAGGTTGGCGAGCCCCACTCGTCGGAGACGACGCGGAGCTTGCCCGTCTCGCGACCCCTGGTAACGATGGTACGGACGAAGTTCTTGCCGTTGGGGCCGTAGAGCCACTGGGTGCGGACTACGAGCAGCTTGTCATGGGACTCGCGGGCGTACTTCTCGGCAAGGAGCTTGGACTCGCCGTAGGGGTTCAGCGGATGCGGCTCCTCCGTCTCCACGTAGGGCGTGCCCTTGGTGCCATCGAAGACGTAGTCCGTGCTGAGCATGACGAGGTAGCAGTTGCACTCCTGGCAGGCCACGGCAACGTTGGCGGTTCCGCGGGCGTTGACCTCGTAGGCCTTCTCGGGGTCACGGCTGCAACCGTCCACATCGGTGTAGGCAGCGCAGTGGATAACGGCAAAGGGATCATGCGGCTGGATAGCGCCCCGGGCCTCGTGAGGACGGGTGAGGTCGCCCTGAGCCAAGTCTACCCCGATAGCCTCATACTGCGGCGGCGCCAACTCGCGCAGCGCCGTTCCGAGCATTCCCTCAGCACCTGTGATGACGACTCGCTTTCGCTCCATCGAATCACCCGCCGAAGGTTAGCAGCAAAGGCCGCCGAGAGTCAATGTTGTGGGCGAGGCTACGAAGCCTCAATGTGTCAGGGCGTAGACGACGAGGTTGATCCCCAGGCGCAGGGCCGCCTCTCGCCGTTCGGGTGGATCCTTGTGGACTTCGGCATCTTCCCAGCCGTCGTTGAGGTCGGTGTTGAAGCTATAGAAGAGGACCACGCGACCTTTGTGGATCAGCGCATAGCCGTGCGGAGGTCCGCCATGGTGCTCGTGGATCTTCGGCAGCCCCTTCGGGAAGTCGTAGAAGCTGTGGTAGATCGGGTGCGTGAAGGGCAGCTCAACCAGGGAGGTGCCCGGCAGCAGCTTGCTGGCCTCCGCACGGAACGACTCGTCGAGCCCGTAGTTGTCGTCCACATGCAGGAAGCCGCCGCGAAGGAGGAACCGGCGCAGGTTCTCGCGCTCGGGACTCGTGAAGGCGATGGTCCCGTGGCCGGTGACGAAGACGATCGGGTAGTCAAAGAGCCGAGGGGAACCGGGCTCCACGATGGCGGGTTGTGGGCTGAGGCGAAGGGTTGTACGCTGGTTCACCGCGGCCACCAGATTGGGGACGCTGGTTGGATTCACGTACCAGTCTCCCCCACCTCCGTACTTGAGGCGAGCCACCGTCAAGGGCGCTGCACCGGCCAGGCCGCAAGCCACCAGCAACAGCGCTGCGAGTAGCGTTCTGAACAGTCGGGAGGGCATGGCGGTCACATCCCTCGCCAGCGTCGCTGCAGCCACCAGGTCACGCTGAGCAGAGCCACCAGGAGCGCAAGCATCCAGGGGCCACGGGTCGGGCTGGTCGAGATGGCCCGCTCGGTGGACTGCGGAGCAAGCTTGACCTGCTGTGCGAGCTTGGTGGCCTCGCGGGCCGGGCCGGAAGCTCCGCCGGTCTCTGCCGCCGCTTCCTCAAGGAGCCTGGGATCGGGTCGCGACAGAGCCATCTCCGTCGTTGCGGGGATCACCTGTGTCTCGGCGGAGTCCGCCCCTAACAGCTTACCCGAAAGCGTAGCAGATACCTCCGCCCGCAAGGGTCCAGGTGCCTGTACCGGCACAAGGACCTCGTAGCGTCCGGGAGTGCCCGGCATGGGCGTGCAGTCGAGCTTCAGAGGCGATCGGGTCGAGCTGCCTGAGTTCACGCGGGCTGTGACGGTCGCACCGGAGACGGGTCGCAGGGCGCTGTCGGTGACCTCCACCAGCAACCGTGGTACCGTGCCGGCGTCGTAGCGCTCGCGCTCGAAATGGGCCACCACCGGCCGATCGTCTCGCGGCTCCGTGAGCCAGTCGCCGAGAGTGCTCCAGAAGGTCTCGAAGGTCCTCTCGCCTGCATCGCCGGAGGCGGGGTTGAAGACCCAGCGGTGAGTGCCATCGGTGCCCAGAAGGAGCGCTCTGCCGCGTCCGACTTGCCAGGAGACCAGAAGCGGTGCTCCGTGCGCTTCGAGGATCACGGAGGCACCCGGGCGCGGGGTCAGGGGAACCCGTCCGCGCAGTGTCGGGAGGTTGGAGCTCGAAAGCGCCTGCGCCAGTGGATCAGCCCCCGGACGGAGCCGAGGCGAGATGACCTCGTCAAGATAGCCGCCGAGAGTAGCGGGCAGCACCGAGGTCAGACTCCGAGGCAGGGGCGTCCGGGCAGTCTCGGAGCCGGCAAGGAAGGCCAGGGAGCCTCCCCCTCGGGCGAAGTCGGCGAGCGTCGTATCGAGCCCGGCCAGGGCCTCTGACGGGACGTCCTGCAGCAGGACGGCGCTGACGTCCTTCAGGTTACCCAGGACCGCAAGGCTGGACTTCTCGGCGCGGTCGTCATCCCGCCAGAACCCTGCCGGTCGGGTCTTCCGGACGAAGGCCCGCAGCTTGAGGTCCGGGTTCGATGGAAGCAAGCGTTTGAGGGCGGCGTACTCGGGCGACGGTGCGCCGGAGATGAGCACCACCTGGGGCTTGTCGGGCACGACCTCGACCAGCACACTGCGTTCATTGTTGGCCGGGGTCAGCTCGCCCGGAACCGGATCGGCCCGGAGGCTGTAGCGGTACCGCCCCGGGGCACCTGCTCGAAGCTTCAGCTTCAGAGTCGAGGCGGCGGCCGGCGCGGAGAGGTTCAGGCTTCGCTCGGGCTTGCCATCTCGCTCCAGTCGCACTCTCACGGAGGCACCCTCGAGACCAGTCGCGCGAAGACCCGCTCGCAACTCGAAGTCGCTGCCCGCTCGTACCCGGCGGGGCGCCGAGACCAGGTCCACAGCGAGATCCTTGAGGGGAGCATCGGCACCGACAGACAGAGCCCAGAGGGTCGCGCCCTGAGCCTGCGCCAACCGTGCAAGGTCGTCGCCGCGTGCTGACCGGGTGTCGGCACCGTCACTGACCAGCAGGATGGCCTGAGGATGCTCCGCAGCAAGGACCCCGCGAAGGCCTGACACCAGGTCAGTCTCGGAAGCTCGGGCCGTGAGGGAGGCAGGATCGGACATGCTTCGCTGTGGGTCACTCAGGGCGAACCAGCGTGCTGAGACCGGGGACGTCGGCGGCAGTGCGGCCAGGAACTCACGAGCGGCGGCAAGCCCGGCGCTGAGGCGGCTCTGGCCCGACTTCGCCTCCGGCAGGCCCATGCTCTGGGAGTCGTCGACCAGGACGGCCACTTGCGCTGGAAGTGTCTCGTGCCGGGGACGCTCCCTCGTCGGCCCCACGACCACCAGCATCAGCAGTGCAAGGGCCAGCGCTCGCAGCGGGCCCAGGACGAGACGCTGCGGTCCGGGCAGACCTGCGCGAGCGGCCCTGAAGATGCCCAGCGCCAGGACGACCAGTGCGATGCCGATGAGGAGACCGGTGAGGACGGGTTGCACGAGAACCCGGTTCCCGAACAGACCGTGGCAGACCTGCTCAGTAGGCGAAGCGCAACTGCTTGCCCTCGGGTGATGGGCTGTAGCGGCCGTTGAGGGTGAGGAAGTTGCGGGCCGTCTGAGCGCGAACGCCAAGGGCCTGCAGAGCCGGTAGGCTGTTGATTGACCTCTCCCGGCGCGCCCTCAGGATGCGTTCGACACCTCGCAGTCCCAGGCCCGGCACTCGCAGCAACTCTTCGCGGCTGGCGCGATTCACCTCGACCGGGAAACGCTCAGGATGGGACTGCGCGGCCGCAAGCTTGGGGTCTGCCGCCAGTGACATGTTGCCCTGCTGGTCGAAGGCCAGCTCGGAGAAGTCGAAGCCGTAGTCGCGCAGGAGCCAGTCTGCCTGGTATAGCCGGTGCTGTCGCAGCGGCGGAGTCGGTGGCACACCCTCCAGCGGAGAGCCTTGCATCGGACGGAAGGCGGAGTAGTACACCCGGCGCAGGGACAGCTTGCCGTAGAGCCACACGGCAGCGGTCAGGTACTCGCGGTCGCAGTCATCGGCGCCGCCGACAACGAACTGCGTGGTCAGCCCCGA
>JBDKVB010000047.1 GCA_039679385.1 Armatimonadia bacterium
CCGGGGAAGACGAGGGGCTTGACCACGAAGGAGTCGGTGGTGACGGCGATGCGCCCGTCAGCCGGTAGAATGGCGGCATCCTCCCACTGGGGCTCGCCGTCATAGAGCACAGCGATCTCCTGGGCCAGCAGTCGCTGCATGGCCTCTCCACCGGCACCGTGAGCGAGAGTGATGAGGTCAGACATTGTGAGCCTCCGCCGGCACCTGGACCTCCGTAGGATCACCGTACCGGTATGCGGCTGCGCAGGCGCCCTCGGTGGAGACCATGCAAGGGCCAACCGGAGCAGCCGGGGTGCAATCGCTCGCGAAGAGCGGGCACTCCTCGGGCAGCAGCGCACCACGCAGGACCTCGCCGCAGCGGCAACCCGGTGGATCCTGAGACGCCTCCACCACCATCGGGCACCGAACTGACGCATCGAAGCAGGCGTACTTGCTGCGCAGGCGCAACCCGCTGTCAGGGATGCGACCAAGCCCGCGCCACTCCGAGTCACAGGGCTCGAAGACCTCAGCCATGACGGTCTGGGCGTGAAGGTTACCCTCGGGTCGCACTGAACGCTCGTAGGCGTTCTCAGCGCAGGCCTTCCCGGCGTCGATCTGGTCCAAGAGCATCTGGAGGCCCCGGAGAAGGTCGGTTGCCTCGAATCCCGCTACCACGCAGGGCACCCGGTACCTGGCGGCGATCGCCTCGTAGGGCTGCATCCCGATGACGGCGCTCACATGGCCGGGACAGAGGAAGCCGTCTATCCGGACGTCGTCTGCCTCCATCAGCGCAGAGAGCGCCGGCGGGACGGTCTTGTGGGCAGACAGGACCGAGTAGTTCGTCAGTCCCGCCTCGGCGGCGGCCAGCACTGAAACGGCGACCATCGGAGCAGTGGTCTCGAAGCCAACTCCAGCGAACACGACCTGCCGTGCCTGGTCTGCGGAGGCGTACTCGACGGCCTCCATGGGCGAGTAGACCACTCGGACGTCGGCCCCGATGGCTCGCTCAAGGCTCAAGGAGGACCGAGTGCCGGGCACCCGCATCATGTCGCCGAAGGTGCACAGGGTCACCCCTTCGTGCCGGGCAAGCGCAACGAGCAGGTCGATGTCCCGGGTGGGAGTGACGCAGACCGGGCAGCCGGGCCCAGAGAGCATCCGCACACCGGACGGCAGAAGCTGCTTGATCCCGTACCGGGCCAGGGCATGGGAGTGGGTCCCGCACACTTCCATCAGGTTCGCGGGACGGGAGCACCTCAGGCTCAGGTCAGTCGCCGGCTCGGACACGGTCCCGCACCTCCCTCAGCACAGCCAGAGTGTCTGCCGCTTCCTGCTGGTCGATCAGCGTGAGGGCAAAGCCGGCGTGGACGAGTACGAAGTCGCCCTCGCGAGCCTCGGGGAGCAGGTCCAGACGCACCTGCACGGTGGTCCCGGAGACCTCCACGGTACCGGTGGCGCCCTCAATCGCCGTCAGTTGGCCCGGCACAGCCAGACACACTGCTGCTTCGTCCCTTCCGGGTGCCGTCGTCAGACCCTGAGCAAAGCGTTCGCTACGACGGCTTGCCCCAGCGAGATTCCACCATCGTTCGGCGGAACAGAGCGGTGATAGAGGGGCTTCAGGCCACGCTCTGTGAGAAGCTTGCACAACCGCGTCAGCAGGAGACGATTCTGGAAGGTCCCGCCGGACAGCGCCACGTGCTCAAGACCTGTACGGTCGCAGATATGGAGAGCTGCGGCGGCAAGAAGCTGCGCGAAATCCTCATGGAACTGGGCCGCCACCGCAGCCTCGGGAAGTCCGGCCTGAAGGCCCTCGATCACCGCGGCCAACAGGGGAGCAGGGGAGAGGACCAGGCAGGATCGGGACTCTGCTCCGGTCAGCCACTCTTCGGCAGATCGCGGCTTGAGCGGTCGGGTGGAGGTCGCCGCCAGGGCCTCCAGGGCCATCGCCGCCTGTCCCTCGTAGGCGTTGCGATGCCTGCGAGCGATCATTGCCGCAGCCGCGTCGAAGAGCCGTCCCGCTGAGGAGGCGAGCGGGCAGTTGACGCCGTGCAGCAGCAAGGCCCCCAGCGCTTCCCACTGCTCGTCGGTCACTTGTGCTCCGAGGCGTTCCCGCAGCCACCGAGACTCCGAGGCCATCCCGCAGGCCCAAAGGTGGGCACCTGCGGCACGCCAGGGCTCCCGGACAGCCGCCTCGCCACCAGCCAGGGGAACCCGCGTTAGGTGGCCCAGTCGCTCCATGTGCGGGCCGTCGCAGAGCAGGAGTTCGCATCCCCAGACCGTTCCGTCGGTGCCGTAGCCGGTGCCGTCGCAGGCCAGGCCGAGGAAGGGGCCTTCATGGTGGTTGTCGGCGGCGCAGGCGGCGACATGGGCATGGTGGTGCTGGACCTGAAGCAGGGGCAAGCCCTGAGTCTCGGCCAACTCGCGTGCATAGCGCGTCGAGAGGTAGTCGGGATGAAGGTCGCAGGCAAGGGCCTCCGGCTGGACCTGGAGGATCTGCCAGAAGTGGGCCACCGAGCGCTCGAGGTACTCCAGGCACCGGGCATTCTCCAGGTCGCCGAGGTGCTGGCTGAGGAAGGCGTTCGTGCCCGAGGTCAGGCAGAAGGTGTTCTTGAGCTGTCCGCCGAGGGCCAGCACACATCGTTGCTCCCGAGCCAGCCGCACCGGAAGCGGAACATAGCCCCGAGCCCGGCGCAGCAGCACAGGGCCCTGCGGCGACACCCTCACCACGGAGTCATCGCAACCCACCAGGATGTCGCGATCGTGCACAAGGAAGGCGTCGGCGATGCCGACCAGTCGCTCAAGGGCTTCGCCATTGCCGGTACACAGGGGCTCGTCGCTGAGGTTGCCGCTGGTCATCACCAGGGCGTCGAAGGGCGCCTCGGTGAAGAGCAGAAGATGGAGTGGCGTGTAGGGGAGCAAGAGCCCGTAGTCTGCGCTGTCGGGTGCGACCTCGGCGGCGAGACGTTCCGGTCGACGCTTGGGGCACAGGAGGATGGGAGCCCGGGTCGAGGTGAGCAGGAAGGTGGCATCTTCGCTGAGCTCACAGAGGGCCTCGGCCGCCTCGCGAGAGGCCACCATGACGGCAAGCGGCTTCTCCTCGCGGCCCTTCCGGGACCGTAGACGACGAACCGCGGCGCTGCTTCGGGCATCGCACGCCAGGTGGAACCCACCGATGCCCTTCGCCGCCAGGATCCCGCCAGCCGCAAGGAGCGCCTGGGCCTGGAGGATCGCCCCATCGCCGGTCACAGGCTTGTCCAGCGCGCCCGGCGTGACGAAGTGCAAGGTCGGCCCACACTGCGGACAGGCGACCGGCTGGGCATGGTAGCGCCGGTCGCTCAGGTCGACGTACTCAGCCGAGCAAGAGGGGCACATCGGGAAGCGCGACATTGAGGTATTCGGGCGGTCGTAGGGGACCTTGCGGACGAGGGTGAAGCGGGGTCCGCAGTTGGTGCAGTTGATGAAGGGATGCCGGAAGCGTCGGTCCCGGGGATCGAGAAGCTCACGGGCGCAGTCGGTGCAGAGGGCAAGGTCCGGAGATACGAGGATCGGCCCGCCCTCGGTCTCTCGGCTGGGCACAATCACGAAGTCGCCCTGGCCGGTTGGCGCGATCTCCTCGACCCGCACCGCCTCGATCACCGCCACTGGAGGCGGCTCCGAACGCAGGTCGTGGAGGAAGGCCTCCAGGTCTGGCGCAGGGCCCTCAATCTCGATGGTCACGCCGCCGGTGAAGTTGAAGACCGACCCGCTCAGGCCGTAGCGAGTGGCAAGGCGGTTGATGAAGGGGCGAAACCCGACCCCTTGCACTATCCCGTGGACCGTTACCCGACGGCGCTCCACAGCTTCGGCCAAAGGCCGCTCAGTCCTGCGCTGTCGGCTCGCCACTGGTCTTCACCTCCCACTCGGGCCGGCGATCAAGGGAACCGAGGCGTCCCTCACTTCTGCGCAGTGAACTCAATCTGTGTGATGCGGATGCCGGTGGCCGCCGCCACGCGCAGGTCCGTACTCCCACAGAAGAGACACTGGCCGGAGAGCACCAATTCGCCGGACCTCCCACAGTTGCGGCAGGTCGCTCGGGTGCGCTCCACGACGACCTCGACCGGGAAGGCGGCAATCTCGGCATGCTCGCAGCAGTGGTGGAGACCGTCCACGAGCGCCTCAGGCGTGACTCCCGCCATCTCGCCGATCGTGATCGTCACGCCGGCGATCCCGCGTGCGTCGTGCTCTCTGGCTTCGGCCATGACAGCCTCGAAGATCCTGTCGGCCACGGAGTGCTCGTGCAAGGTGACCACCTCCCCAGGTCCTGAGTGTCTATGCAAGCACCTCTCAGCACGCCTCATGCTTCATCGCCGACAACCGCTGCACGTGGCCCTTCTCCTCTGTGAGGAGGCGGTCCACCTGTGCAGCCTGGCCCGACGGGACAAGGTCGCGCATCTCGTAGAGGAACAGGATCGTGTCCTTCTCGAAGCCCAGGGCGTAGTCCAGGACTTCGTCGTCGGAAGACATCCGCGCCAGAGCCCTCTCGCCGGAGGCGATATCCGGCAAGACACGAGTGTCGAGCAGGAATTGGATGAACTCGGCCCGTTGGCCGTCATACTCCTCAGGGGGTCGGTGTTCCGGGATCGTGGGAAGCATGTCCCGGAAGATACGTTCGTGGAGGCGTTCCTGACCGGAGAGCCACTCGAGGAGCTTCCGCACCTCAGGGTGACTGGCGGCCTCGGCGGCGGCGGAATAGAACCCGTAACCGCTCTGTTCCATCTGGATCGCCATTTGCGCGATCTCACGTCCGGAGAATACACCGGCAGTAGACATGGGCATACACCTCCGAGCGGAGCTTATGTGATTTGCTTCACAAGCTGACGACTCATGTCCCTCCGTGTCTGCGAAGCAAGCGCCGACGCAGCCCAGTGGCCGCTACAGCTCTTGCCTATGTGAATTCCTTCACAACTGCTCTGCAACCAGTATATCCAGAAGCGGCTGCGCGTCAAGACAAAGGTGGAGTGCCGCCCACATCCTGCGCAGAGTCGTCCGCAGACGCTGCTGAGGTAGGGAGGGGGAAACCGACCTATGGCGAAGTGTCATGTTGCTGTTACTGACAGGAGGTGCCGTTGATGACACTCGCATTCCTGACGCTATTGTCCAGTTGGGCCCTGGCACAGGTCCCCGGAGCCACGCCGGCTGAGGTAGTAGGGGAACGCCCCTACGAGATGGTCTGGGCCAACCGCACGGCAGACGACCATGTGCCCCTGGTGGACTTCGAAAACCTTGGCGGCTGGACGGTGGAGTGCAAGAACGCCGTCGCGGAACTCATACGGAGCCGAGAGCAGCAGATCTGGGGTAGCTACGTCGGTAAGCTGGTCTACCGCGGAACCGGCACTAACCCCGAGGTCCGACTGGTGCCGCCGCAGCCGATCGCCACTCGCGGCGCCTTCGATACGGTAACGATGTGGATCTATGGTAACAACTGGGCCTACTCCAGCGACCCGACGACTCCCCAGGCCCAGGTCAGCGCGCTGTTTGCCGACGCTCGTGGCCGGGAGTTCACCGTGGATATCACGCGGGTCAACTGGCGTGAGTGGTTCCTGGGCCACCATCGGATGACGCCCGAGCAGATCGACCAGGCCCGGCAGGGCGCAAGTCTCAAGGCGATTGTCATCACCGGCGGGCGCAACACCGGTGACCGCGTGCTCTTCCTCGACAACCTCTCCGCCTTCGTGGAGGCTTTCCCGCCACTGAAGTTCGATCCCCGGCCGGAGCGTGGCATCCCCATGTTCCCCGGCGAGACGACCGGCACCAACACGGGACCCGGTAGGCTACCTTTCCCGACACGCTTGCAGACGATCCTGCCGCCCAACCTGGTGAAGGACTTCAGCACCTCCCTTAGCCAGGAGGGCAAGGTCTTCGTCTTCACCTATCAGGGCTCCGACGGCACTCTGACCTACCGCCTCGAGCCGCAGACCGGCATGCTGGACGATATCAGTGCCCAGTGGACCGGCCGCGGCGGAGTGATCAAGCCCTGCGTCGGCGGGGGCGTGTACCTGCTGACCCAGACGGGAACGACGGAAGCCCCGGACAAGGCCGAGCAGCTCAGCACCGTCCGCAAGGGCGATTCCGTGGTCTCCTCCTGGCGGCTCTCAAAGGGCGCCGTGACGGCCGAGGTGACCTACACCTACCGGCTCTGGAACAAGTCGCTGGTGGTGGACGTGGTGGCTCCGGGCGGCAACGTCAGTGAGGTTCGCTACGGGCAGGCACGGGGGCTAGAGAACCCGCGAGTCGTCACGATCCCGTACTACAAGCTGTCCGGGCGACCGGCTGTGGCCGTGTGCGGAACTTTCCAGGCGCCGCTGTTCCTGGCGGGCGCTACTGACTGGTATCTGTCCGGCGCCTCCGAGCTCTTGGGCAGCAATGCCGTAACGGATACCGGTGTCACCTACAACGGCGGCACTCGCTACCTGAACAAGACCGACGGCAAGCGCAACGACTGCTACGAGCGGCTCTTCCTCACTCTGTCGCCACGGTTCGAGGAGGTCCTGCCGACGATTGACAACCCGGTCTCGCCCTGGAAGCAAGTTACGGGGACGAAGCTGTGGCGGGCACATGGTGCCGGGAACCGGCAGGCCGACATGGAGTACTGGACCCGGGTGCATCGCTACGGGATGACCGAGGTAATCATCACCGATCACGAGACCATGTGGCGCGACGGCGGAGAGAGCTTCACCTTCCGCACCCGCACAGCCCCCAAGAAGGGCGGCGAGGAAGGCGCTCGGGCGTACTCGCGGTACCTTCAGGACAAGCTCGGCTTCGTCTACGGGCCCTACAACAACTTCACCGACTTCGCGCCGGTCAATGAGTACTGGAGCACCGACCTCATCGGCCGCCGTCCGGACTTGCAGCTTCAGTCGGCCTGGGCCCGGTGCTATGGTCCGAAGCCCTCGCGGGCGGTTGAGTACTGCGCGAAGCTGTCGCCGATCAACCAGGCCAAGTACGGCTTCAGCACCGCCTACTGCGACGTTCACACGGCGGTCTCCCCGTGGAGTCGCACGGACTATGATGCGCGAGTCCCCGGCGCAGGAACCTCGGCGGCGACCTTCTACGCCTACGGCGAGATCATGCTTCTGCAGAAGGCGGCCTGGCGTGGGCCGGTCTACTCGGAAGGCCAGTACCACTATCTGTACTGCGGTCTCACCGACGGCAACTACGGGCAGGACCAGGAAGCCCGACTGCCCTGGAACCCGTGGCTTGTTGACTTCGACCTGCTTCGGATGCACGACCTGTGCTGCAACTTCGGGATGGGCAACCCTGGGATGTTCTATGGCCGCGATGCCGGCCTGGGCAAGACCGCCGAAGAGATCGACGCCTCGGTCGACCGCTTCCTGGCGGCCACAGTGGCCTTCGGGCATCCCGGCTTCCTGACCCTCGAGGGGGGCATGCAGAACGCGCTGCGCAGCTACTACATGCTCCAGCAGCTCCACAGCCGCTACTGCCTTGCCAGCGCCGAGACGATCCGCTACGCCGACGCAGCGGGCAACCTGCTGGACACCTCGGCAGCGGTGGCCGGTGGCGCCTACCAGCGCTCACAGGTTGTTACGCGCTATTCCGACGGCACGGTCACAGTCGTCAACGGCAGCCCAACCGAGCGCATGAAGGTGGTCGCCTACGGCAAGTCCCTCAACCTGCCCCCGAACGGATACGCGGGCTGGACTGCGGACGGGAAGATCGAAGTGCTCAACTCGGACGAGAGTGGAACCCGCTCCGACTACGCTGTGACACCGGCCTACCTGTACGCCGATGGTCGCAGTCGCTTCACTCGCCACCCGAAGGCGGCCTCGGACGGCATCGGCATCTGCCGCATCCTCGGCGAGGGCAAGTGGGAGATCATCCCCTACAAGGGCGCCGAGTGCGGCTTCGCGATCCCGGCAGTGTCAGCGGTCGCACTGAACCAGGAGGGAGCACCCATCGGTCCCGCACAGGTCCGCACCTCGCGTGGCCTGGCCTACGTGGTGCCGATGGAGGGCGCCTTCAGCTATGAGGTGACCGGTGGCGCAACCTCAACCGGGCCGGCGTTGCAGTCGGAGCGCGACCAGGTAGTTCCAGGCGAGAAGGTGACCGTGCGCGGACGCGAAGTGCACGAGGTTCAGATTCCCGAGGATGCGAGGGTGGGCCAGCGCATCTGGCAGCAGCTTGAGGGCAGTTGGATCGACTTCACGGTAGTGCCCATGGCCGACGCTGACCTGTGGCTTGAGGGCAACCGACTGATGGTCCGGCTCTCGAGCAACCTGCCTCAGGCAGAGGCCTTTGAGGTCAGCGCCGAGGGCAAGAGCGCCACGGCAGCCCTGGCCCCGCGAAGCCCACAGGTTGTCTCGGTTGACCTCGGTGAGCCGAGGGGCGAGACCTCGCAAGTGCTGCAGGTCGAGTTGCGTGCAGGCCAGCGTCGACAGGTCATCGAGCGGGGGATGCGGGTCGATTCGCAGTGCCTGCCCGTGGTTGACCTCCCGGCGAAGTGGCGTGGTGGTATGTGCCTCCGAGGCGGCGAGGAGCAGACCGACTTCGGTCAGACTCGCGGCTATGTCGATACGCGCAGGACGTCCTCCGGGGAAGTGGCCAAGACGGGCATCTTCATGCACCCGCCCTACATCGGCGGCACGGGTTACTCCTATGCGCTCTACGACCCGATCACGCTTCCTGCCAAGCCGGCAGCCATGTTCCGGGCGGTCGTGGGCAAGGGTGACGGCAGCGATCTGGGCGATGGAATCCTATACAAGCTTGTGGTCGTGGACGAGGCCAAGGCCTCGCACGAGGTCGGAAGGACTCTCGTCGATCGCCACGCCTGGCTCCCCATCGAGGGAGACCTGTCTGCCTGGGCGGGCAAGACCGTGCAGATCAAACTGGTGTCGGACGTGGGCGACGCCGACGATTCCTCCGGCGACTGGGCCTGCTGGGCCGATATGCGGGTGGAGACTCGCGAGCCGTCGCTGGTGCGGACGCTGTCGGACAGCATCGAGCCCTTCCGCCGTGCGGCCGGGCCCTATCCTATCGCGGGTCTGACCCAGAAGGACCTGCAGACGGCGAAACGCGGCTGGCTGCACTATGACGGCAAGGGCCTCGCGGGCACAGGCGAGGACTGGGGATCCTCCGGCGACCTCAACGGCTGCGACCTGGGCAACCTGCAGCCGGCCGGAGGCAACGAATCTGCCGGGGTGTTCCAGGAGAACCTCAGCGTGCCACTGACAGCCGAGGCCCTCCAGTCGCTGAAGATGCGCAATCAGTTCAAGATCCGGAACCCGCAGGTCGACTCCTTCAGCATCCGTCGGTTCTGGGTTGAGCTTGAGCTGGCCGATGGCCGCAAGTGCTCGTCGCAGATCTCAACCGCCACCTACACGCAGCCCGCAGACTGGCTCTATGCAGAGGGTATCCGCGTGCCGCGGGACGAGGACATCACGGTGGACATCGAGTTCGCTCCCTAGGGGCTTGCAGGAGGGGACGTCGAAAACGCGTTAGGCCCATCTCGGTGCCGTCGGGGAGACCCGGCGGCACCTTAGCTTCTCGCGTTTGGGCGGCTGTCTCCAGAGAGGATCTGCTCGTAGTAGGCGAGGGTCTGCTGCGCCGTGCGCGTCCAGGTGAAGGTGGCGGCCCGTTTGAGGCCGGCTTCACCGAGTTGTGTGCGCAAGGAGGGGTCACCCAGGACGCGTTCCAGGGCGTCCGAGAGGGCCACCTCGTTGGTCGGGTCCACCAGGACGGCTGCGTCACCTGCGACTTCGGGCAGCGCGGAGACGTCGGAGGTGATGACCGGCACTCCGCAGGCGAAGGCCTCCAGCACCGGGATTCCGAAGCCCTCGTAAAGAGTGGGGAAGAGGAACACGTCGGCCCCGGTGAAGAGCGAGGGGAGGTCTTCATCGGGTACATAGCCAAGCCGCTGAACCGCGCCGGTCGCCTCCGCAGCCTGCATTTCGCGTTCAATCTCCGTTGACTTCCAGCCCATCTTGCCGACGACAGCCAGCCTATGCGGGAGGCCCGAACGCTGCTTTGCCTTCAGGAAGGCTCGCAGGATGCGCACCAGATTCTTGCGCGGCTGCAGGACGCCAACGAAGAGTACGTAGGGCTGCGTCAGACCATGACGCTGCAGCACCTCCGACACTTGCTCGGCCGAGGCACGAGCAAAACCCGCCGGAGCGGCATAGGGTGTGACGGCGATCCGCTCCGGGGGAAGGCCGTAGACTTGGCCAAGGTCTCGCCGCGTACACTCCGAACCGGTGATGACACCCGCAACCCTGGGCAGCGAGCGCCGGATCCCCAGGTCCAGCAGCAGCCGGTCCTTGAAGGGGAACCACTCCGGGTGCAGCCGGTAGGTGACGTCATGGATGGTGGTGACGACCCGCGGACGCCGGCAGCCAGGCGCAATGTACTGCACCTGCAGCACGTCGATGCGGTCCTCGCGGGCGACTCGTGGCAGGACGAAGGGCGTCCATAGTCTCGGATGAGCCGCCGGAGCCACCCTGATCTCGAACTGCGGCGGAAGGTCGAGCTTCGGCGGCGACTGATCGAAGTACAGAAGGAACTGGTGGTCACCAGGCAGGCTCGCAAAGCCCTGCACGAGTCCGAGCAGGTAGCTTCTGTCACCCGTCTTGTGCGCTCCGAGGACCCGCGCATCAAGGCCAATCCGCAAGGGAGTGTCTCCGTCCTCTGCCTGTGGTCGCTATGGCCTCTCTAGCCCGCATTATTCATGAACCTGGCCGTGGCGGTGGGTTCTAGTGGTGGTTGGAGGCGCTGTAGCAGGTCCCGCCACAGGTCCTGCACCGGGCAGCCGGAGGCGAAGCCCAGCCATACGCGGCGC
>JBDKVB010000048.1 GCA_039679385.1 Armatimonadia bacterium
GCAGTTGGCCAAGACACTGTGTCATACCGGAGAGACCTCCCGAAAGGGCCTTCTGTTGGCGCAGAACCCCATTTCGACGTCTCTCCGGTTTCACTTCCTCAGTAACTCATGAATAATGCGGGCTAGAGCTCGAGGGCCTTGGCCCAGTAGTCGATTCCGCCCAGCCTGACGGGGACATGGAGGAAGGTCACCGTGTCCGAGGCCAGTCCCTCCTCGATCGCCGGGCCAAGCTGCGAGCCGTTCTCGATGTAGATTCCACGAGCGCCGAGTGACTCAGCGACCTTGTCGAAGCGGATCTGTCCCAGGGCGCTTCCGCTGCGGCACTCCTCCGGGAAGCACTCCGCGACAATTCCCCAGGCGCAGTCGCTGGCCACCACGGCGACATAGGGCGTGCCGAAGCGCAGGGCGGTCTCGATGTCGCCGAGGGTGAACCCGGCTGAGCCGTCGCCGCTGAGAAGAAGGAGCGGCTGATCGGGCCGAGCGAGCTTTGCGGAGACGGCCCCCGGAATGCCCCAGCCAACTACACCGCTGGTCCCGCAGGTGTGCCAGAAAGAGGGATGGCGGTCCCACATCATCATGTGCGCCCACCGGCCGATGTTGCCGCCATCGAGCAGGAAGGTGATGTCGCGTTCGAGGAAGGGCTTGATCGTGCGCATGATGCACGGAGCCGGGAGCGGTGCGTCCAGCTCGCAGAGCTTGTCGTCCCAGCGGGTCACGAAGTCCGCGCGTGCCAACTGCAGCTCTCCCAGCCAGTCGGCCCACTGGACATCCGTGCCGGCCATGAGCACCGATAGGGTGCTGACGAAGGACCGCGGATCGGCCGCGATTCGCAGGTCTCCAGGGCCGCGATAGGCCTCCTGAGGCTCCACGTCGACGCGGAGGAAGGTCGCGTTGGGTGAGCAGACGGGCGGGCGACCATAGCCCAGGCGGAAGTCGACCCTCGCACCCAGGGTCAGGACCACATCGGCCTCCGCCAGCAGCGGGAAGGCACCGTTGCACTCCGCGGTGGTTGGTCCAACGTACTGGGGCCAGTACTCGTTGATGCAGCCGCGGTCCCACATGAGCGAGAACACCGGCAGGTCGGTCGCGGCGGCGAAGTCGCGCAGGACGTCACCGGCTCCCGCATAGAAGCAGCCACTTCCGGTCACTACCACCGGCCGCTGCGCTTTGGCCAGGATCTCGGCTGCCTGCAGCACCAGTTCTGCGTCGGCTGCCGACCGTGCTTCGACCCGACCAACAGGTGCACGGTCTGCCGACAGCGGAAGGTCGGGGACCGGCCCGGCCATCACATCACCGGTGATCGTCAGATGCGTCGGCCCTGGGCGGCCGCTCAGCGCCAGGTGGATCGCCTTCTGCACCTCAGAGCCCAGTTGTTCGGGGCGCTCCACCAGACGGGCATACTTGGCGGCCGGAGCTGCCATGGCCACCTGGTCCAGTTCCTGGAAGTGCCCCAGTCCACGGTCGGAGCCCTCGCTGCAGCCACTGAGGAGAAGCAGCGGACGCCCGTCCCACCAGGCGTTCGCGAGACCGGTGAGCGCGTTCGTGTGTCCCGGCCCGGCGCTCACGGCCACAACTCCCAGACGCCCGGTCATCGCTCCCCAGGTGTCGGCCATGTAGGAGGCCGCCTGCTCGTTACGGACATCGACAAGGCGCAGACCGGCCTCATTGCAGGCCAGCAGGAAGGGGTTCAGTCCATTCCCGCACAGCACGAAGACCTGCTCCACACCGTGTCGCTTCAGCATCTGCACAAGCTGCTCGGCACCGTTCATCGTCGTGACTCCTCAGTTCGGGGTCGCCTGCTCTGCAGACCATCGTTCCACGTGCGGGTGCCTTTGGCCTTCCAGTCCGGCGGGTCGGCCACCGAAGCCTGATCGCGTGGAGTGACGGCAAGAGCGAAGGATTCGTGAGGGCGTGAAGGGAAGACTCGCGCATCGCCTCTGGTGTGTCGTGGAGGTCTTGCGTGCGAAGGCGGCTGGACACAACCAAAGAAGGCCGAGGGGCACACCCCTCTATCCCGCAGGATAGCGAAAGGAAGTTAGGTGCACATGAAAGCCGTTCATCTGGCTGGCAAGGGCAAGATTGAGATAGTCGAATTCCCGATGCCGGAGTTGAAGGAAGACCAGGTGCTCGTCAAAGTGACCGCCAGTGGCGTCTGTGGCAGTGAGATGGGCGCGGTACGCAGCGACTCAGGACATCCCATGAACCCCGGGCACGAGGTCACGGGCATCATTGCCGACCCGAACGGTCACCCACAGTGGCAGGAGGGCGACCGGGTCATCATCTTCACCCTTCAGGGCTGCGGGGACTGCGCCTGGTGCCGGTCCGGTAGGGACACCTTCTGCGCACAGCTCAAGAACCCGTCCGCTGCCCATTCCGAGTACTGCTCCTCGCGAGCGCACGCCATGGTGAAGGTTCCCGAGGACATCTCCGACGGGATGGCCGTGCTCCTCGGCGGCGATGGTCTCGGCGTTCCCTA
Source organism: Armatimonadia bacterium (assembly GCA_039679385.1). Lineage (NCBI taxonomy): Bacteria > Bacillati > Armatimonadota > Armatimonadia > Armatimonadia bacterium. The sequence continues at coordinate 2,477 of JBDKVB010000048.1, forward strand.
TGGCGCCTCCACCAGGGCGGGCGTCAAGGCCGGCGACATCACCTGCGTCTTCGGCTGCGGGCCGGTTGGTCTGGGCAACGTCCTCGTCCACGCTTATCTGGGCGCCTTCGTGATTGCCGTCGAACCCAGTGAGGCGCGCCGCAAACTCGCGCTGAAGATGGGTGCCTGGAAGGCCATCGACCCGACGGCTTGCGATGACCTGCGCGGCACCCTCAGGGCGCTGGCTGATGGCCTTGGTCCGGACAAGTGCTTTGAGTGCTCCGGTCGCCAGGACACTCTGGACACCGCCATGGACGTAACGCGCCCCGAGGGCACGATCATGCTGATCGGCCACGGCAAGCAGAGCATCGACCCGCAGAAGCTCATCATCAAGCACAACCACACCATGATGGGCAACTGGGTCGCGCATCCGGGCTGGTATCCCGGAATGCTGCAGATGGTGCGCGACGGCCTTGACCTCGGGCGTCTCATCACCGCGGTCTACCCCTACCAGGAGGCCCAGAAGGCCTACGACGAGATGCTCGCAGGCACCTGCGGCAAGATCATCCTCAAGTGGGCGTAGGCAAGGGTGGTCCTGAACCGGACTGAGCTGTGGGCACCGCCTGCGGGCGGTGCCCAGCCGCCTGAATCCCAGCACGACGAGATCTAGGAGGCCGACAATGGACGGAGAAGACCTGAGCTGTGAGGTGCTGATCCTCGGAGCCGGTCCTGCGGGATGCACTGCAGCGCTGTATGCGGCCCGGGCCGGACTCAGGACGGTCATCCTTAGCCCCAGCGAAGTGGGCGGGATGATGGCGAGTGCGCCCATCGTCGGCAACTTTCCGGGCCAGATCGAGCCAGTGCCCGGCCGCGAGATACTGACGAGGATCCGGCAGCAGGCTCTGAAGGCCGGCGCGGAACACGTGCTTGAAGCCGTCGTCGGCGCGAACCTCGGTGGGGAGATGAAGGAAGTCTACGCGGGTCCGAAGGTTCGCACAGCACCGGTGGTGATCATCGCGACGGGCGCCATGGCTCCCGCCAAGAAGGCGCCGGGCGAGCAGGAACTCCTCGGGCGTGGCGTCTGCTACTGCGCCGCCTGCGACGGTCCCCTGTACCGAGACCAGCGCATCCTTGTCATCGGCCAAGATGACCAGGCTGCCGAGGAGGCGCTGGGGCTCTCCGCCGTGGGTGCCACCGTGTGTCTGGCGACTCCTGCCCCCGAGCTGGCCGTTTCTGAGAGCCTGCGTGAGGCGGTCGAGGCCCGCAGCAATCTCACGGTTCGCGGTGGGTTGCGCCTTGAGCAGATCCTTGGCGAGGACTGCGTGACGGGTGCCCGCTTCCGAACTCGTGATGGAGGGGAAGAGGTGATCGAGGCCGACGGGATCTTCATGTACCTGCGTGGCACGGCACCGGTCACCGAGTTCCTCTACGGCCAGCTTGAGACGGACGAGAAGGGCTTCCTCAAGACGGATGAGATGTGCCAGACGAGCCTTCCCGGTGTCTTCGCTGTGGGTGACGTGCGCAGCAAACAGGTGCGGCAGATGGTTGTTGCCTGTGCCGAAGGCTGCACGGCCGCCCTGACCGCCGAACGGCTGGTCCGCAAGCGCACCTCGGTCAAACTCGACAGGGGAGAGGGCAGGTCCTGACGGCCCCTGTTTTGGCAGCGCAGAAAGAGACGGCGCCCCAAAGATCGGGGCGCCGTCTTTGGCAAAGGAACTCGGACTGGCGGTCTAGCGTGTAGCCGCTGCCCGGTACTCGCGCATGACTCGGGCGTCGTGGGGCAAGACCTCGTCCGGAGGCAGGAAGTTGATCCACTCGCCGGAGAGCGCACCGGTGTAGCCAATCCCAGCCAGCAGCTTGAAGGGCTCCTGGTGCGGGATGTCGCCCTCGCCCATCAGCGCCATCTCCCAGCCACCCGCGCCACCGTCAGCCGGCTTCACGCCATCATGAACGTGGCAATGGCGAACGTAGTCCTTGACGTTGGCGAAGGTCTCCTCGAAGCTCTCTCCCACCCGGAAGGGGTGCATGACGTCCCAGCAGATCGCGGCCTGGGGGTGATCTGCGCCGCGAACAACCTCCAGGGCATCCGCTGAGTGGCAGTAGGAGTCGTGGGTCTCAAAGCACAGCGAGACCCCGCTCTTGGCGGCGTGCTCGCAGCACTCTCGGAAGGCCTCGGTCACGTACTTCTTGACCTCGGCGAAGTCGGCGTCCTTCGGGGTCGGGCCACCGAAGACCCGCAGGTTCGGGCAGTCGATGTCCCTGGCAAGGTCCACGTAGCGCTTCGTGAGCTCGACGCTCTCGCGCCGCTTCTCAGGGTCTTCCATGGAGAAGGTGCGTGAGGTCGCGAGGCAGCAGCATCGGACACCCGTGTCGGCGAAGCTGGCCTTGATCTCCTTGCGCACCTTCTTGGTGGTGTCCAGATCGATGCCGTGCTTCTGCTTGGCCTCAACACGCGGCTCGACGCTGTCATAGCCATACTTGATGGCTCCGGTCAGCACTTCTGTGAGCGTCCAATCCGGACAAGCCCAGGTCATGAAACTGATCTGCATTGGCGGGACTCCTTTCGGCGCCGTCGAAGGTCGCAGCGGAGACATGCCCAAGGCTGCGGACCTCAAGCCGGCGGTTACGACGCTTGTATGGGAGTTCCCCGGCTGCGGGCCCTCCACCTGCGAGGGCCGATGACTATGTCGCTGCGCCGGCGTGGGCACTATTCGTTCTGAGGTGAAGATTCTGCAGGCGCTTCCTTGTTTGACGCCAGTGCCCTGGGTATACTGATAGTGCGTGGATGTCCTCACCGGTGTCATGCACGCACAGATAGTTCCGATTCAGTAAGCGTCCCCGGGGTCTGTTCCCGGAGGACATCCGCGCCCGAGCTTTTCCCCTGGGACCGAGGTGACCCTCGGTCCCGCTGCGTTCTGCATTACCCCCGGCCGCTCACACACTGTCAGACGCCTCGCGCTCCGGTAGCCCAGGAAGGGGTTCTCTTCCCGGCGCAGAAGGGGGCGTTACCATCAACACACGGAGGAGCTAGCACATGCATGGCGCAACCAGATTGTTTCTAGGCATCCTGGCGACGGCGATGGCCTGCGCCGTCGGGCTCTGCGAGCCGGTTTCGATCCCGATCATCAACGGGGACTTCGAGCAGGGCTTGCAGGGATGGACACTGGCAGCGGGGGAGAAGATCTCCTCGCTCTCACAAGATCAGGCCGCGAGCGGCAAGTTCTCGCTGCATATCCGCGACGTGGACCCCAAAAGCGGCTCGGACATCAAGGCGACCAGGGTTCACGTTGCGAAGGCCGGTGAGTACGAGATCCGGGGCAACCATTTCCCGGTTTCCGGTGACGGCCTCGGCATCTACGTGCGGGTCATCGACCGCGCCGGCCAGACAATCAGCAGTGATGACAGCCACGTGGTAGGGCTTTCGGGGTCAAGTCGCAAGTGGACGCCCTTCGCCAACAGCTTCCTGGTCACCGCTGACGACGTCGACCTCGAGCTGTGGATCCATAGCTATGCGGCTGCCCAGGTGGAGGCCTACCTCGACGACTTCAGCTTCGTCTCTCTTGGTCCCGTCAGGACAGACCCCCTGTGGGAGCCTCAATACAAGATCAGGCCCGGTGAGACCAGCCGCCTGACTGCAGCGGACGTGGTCGGCCCCGACGGCATCGTCTACCCGAACTGGACCAAGTGCGGTGTCCAGGGCGGCATCCCCACGGTCAAGGCGGTCTGCACCGTGGAGCAGTTCGGCGCCAAGGCCGATGACGAGGGCGACGACAGCGCCGCCATCGCCGCTGCCTGCGAGAGTGCGGGCAAGGCCGGAGGAGGCGCCGTGATGCTGGGCGCCGGCACCTACTACCTGGACCGCCAGATCCTGGTGCCCTACAGTGGAGTGGTTCTCCGCGGCCAGGGGGCAGACAAGACCCGCGTCATCTTCCGCTACGCCTTGCCCGAGTCCGGCGTCACCTTCTTCAGCCCTGCGCCGGGGGCGAAGGTCGGCCGGAACACACGGGTGGAGATGCACGCGAAGCCGACCGATCTGATGAAGATGCGCATCCTGGTCGACGGGACGCTGATCACGGCCTGGGAGCGGAGCCTTCACTCTGGGAACACCTTCAACTTCGGGTTCTCGGGCAGTTCCGTGATCTCCAAAGCCAAGGATGGGCCGCACAAGCTTACCGCAGTGGCCGAATACAAGGACGGCTCGCTGCGCCAGACTGAGATTAGCGTCGTCGTGGACTCCACCTATGATGACAAGACCGTGCTGCCCCTGCCGACCGCAGCGATCTGCTTCACCGGCCAGGGAAACGTCGGTCAGAGGCTGCTGCTGGCCAAGGACGGGAAGCGCGGGGATATGACCCTCACCTTGCAGAGCGTTGAGGGTCTGAAGGTGGGTGACGCCGTCTTCATCGACGGCCCGGCGACAGAGCGGTGGAAGACCCTCACCAAGAACAAGTGCCTGTGGGGCAACTACCGCAACTACATTACCTACATCGAGGGCCTTGAGGGTAACGTGGTCCGCCTCAACCAGCCGCTGCGGATCGAGTTCCCCGTGATCGACGGCTCCTATGCCCAGCGGTTCCTCGCCACCGAGCGCTGCGGTGCAGAGGACTTCTACTTCGAGCAGACTCAGGACCTGTGGATCACCAGCATCCAGTTCCGGAACGCCGTCAACTGCTGGGGTCGGGGAATCCGCATCTACAAGCACGGCCGGTTCCCCGTCTACGGCTCACGTGCGAAGTGGTGCGAGGTTCGCGACTGCGTCTTTGATGACGCCTGGTTCAAGGGTGGTGGCGGGACTGCCTACTCCGGCTGGGAGAACAGCTGGGACTGCCTCATGGACAACGTGGAGACCTACAAGCTGCGCCATGGCCCGCTCTTCCAGTGGGCTGCGAGCGGTTGCGTAATCCGCAACAGTCGCTTCCATGAGAGCGACGGTCAGTGGCACTCCGGGTGGACGAACGAGAACCTGATGGAGAACTGCCTCATCGAGTCCACGACGCAGGCGAACGGCGGCTACGGATATGGCCTCTGGGCCTCGCCGCCGGAAGACGCTGCGCATGGTCCGAATGGCCCGCGTAATGTGGTCTACAACTGCGATGTGGTCTCGCTGAGGGCCGGCCTGTGGATGGGTGGCATGAACGAGAACTGGCTCATCCTCTACAACCGGTTTGTGGTCGGAAGTGGTCCCGGCGTGTTCGCCAAGACCTTCAGCTTCGACCACCTCCTCAAGGGGAATGTCTTCACCCTCAAGGACGGCAAGTCGCCGATGGTTCAGCTTGCTACGGCCGACTGCATCGGGGTCGAGATCACCGGTAACCAGCTCTTCGGCGGGAATGGGCAGTTCGTCGGCGGTGCTGCGAAGCCGGCTGAGCTCGAGGGCAACACTGCTGCTGCGGTCCCGGCGACACCGGCAGACCGCCCGAAGCCGCCGGTAGCCTCCATCTACGAATGGGAGCTGGCCCACGTCGGCAAGTAAGCCGGACCACTGAGGAGCAGAGCTAACGCAAGCGGCCACCGGGATTCCGGTGGCCGCTCTGTTGGTGGCTGTGTGTCAGAGACGAAGCGATAGCCTACGGATGGTAGGACAGGTGCATGTAGGCGTCGCGGGTGGCGAACTGGGTGGCCGGGTTGATCTTCATCCACTTGACGTGGCCATCGACGAAGGCGTAGTTGCAGCCGTCGTTGTGCCGGTTCCAGGACCAACCGTAGTTGCTGCCCTCGGAGGCCTTGCACCAAAGGCGCATGTAGTTGTTGACACCGTCGGCCATGATGATGCAGTTCGCGGGCTCGATGATGTCGGCCATGGCGGTGCGGTCGATGAAGAGGTTCCGGGAGTAGGCCACACCATACCCCAGAGCGGTGCTGTCGACGCCACCGGTCTGGAAGGCAGTGCGTGCTGCCGACGGGCAGTTGAAGATCTGGGTGTTCTTGATGTAGGGGGCAAGTTCCAGGAACCACTCGGCATAGTTGCCCGGGGAGAGGAGAGTGGTCGGGGCTACGTAGCCGGAGCCACGCGGCATCTTCTCATCGTAGTCCTGCGCGTACATGGTGAAGGCGAGACCGATCTGCTTGAGGTTGCTCTGGCAACTGGACTGACGAGCCTTCTCCCGAGCTCGCGCGAAGACCGGGAACAGGATCGCAGCCAGGATCGCAATGATTGCGATAACAACCAACAACTCAATGAGGGTAAAACCACGTCGCGACCTCTTACTCATGGTGAACCGAGTCCCTCCGTTCAGGATATGGTCCGGCACAACAGGTGGCATTCTGCCCCACCAGGCATCGCATGTCAAGGCATTGGGGGGTAAAAGCTGATTGCGTTATCAGAGCCTGACGCCCACATCTTCTGGAGGCAGGGAGGGAACTGGGCACAAAGCGGGGAAAAGACCCGACAGCGGCATCTGCGCTCCGGAGCACGGCTGGTGTTCTTCCTTTACAGCGATCTTGCACTACGGGAACCACGCAATGACGCGACGCGCCCTTGTGATCGGTTTTGTGCTTGTGCTCGTGATCGGCCTCGGGACCCCCTACAGTGACCTCGTCATGCAGGGCACGTGGGTGGGTCTCACGTCTTTCCCCATCAGCTCGTTCTTCCTGCTCTTGGTACTGGTCACGGTGGTCAACGTCGTGCCTCGGCGGTTGGGGAAGGGCCTGGAGCGGTCCGAGCTGTTGGTGATCTACTGCATGATGCTGGTCGCGGCCGGCATCCCCTCCTTTGGGCTGACGGGGCTGCTGATTCCCTACCTGGCGGGTCCCTTCTACTTCGCCCGACCCGAGAACAAGTGGGAGGACGTCCTGTGGCCCAATCTCCCCGACTGGCTGCACGTTCCCGCGGGGCCGGTCTCGACCGGTCTGTATGAGGGGCTGAAGCCGGGAGCGCCGATCCCCTGGGGCGCATGGGTAGGGCCTCTTCTTGCGTGGACCGTCCTGGCTTTCAGCGTGTACGTGGTGTTTTTCGGTCTCTCCGCGCTGCTACGCCGGCGTTGGGTGGATGACGAGAAGCTCGTGTTTCCTCTCGTGCATCTGCCGCTGGCGGTGACCCACTACGAGGACCCGGCGGAACTCCTCCCGGCCTTCTTCCGCAACACAACGATGTGGGTTTTCTTCGCGATCCCCTTCCTGCTCCATGCGGTCAACGGGCTGCATCACTACTACCCGGCCATCCCCGGCATCAACGTCCATCGTATCCCCCTGGACCCGTACATAACGGAGCGTCCCTGGACGGCACTGTCGCCCTTGTGGCTGCGCTTCCTGTTCAGCATCATTGGACTGGCCTATCTGCTGCCTTCCGAGTTGAGCTTCAGTCTGTGGTTCTTCTACTTCTTCTTCCTGATCCAGCAGGTGATCGGCTCGGCCGCAGGCTTCCCCATGCCTGCGGTTCAGGCCTACGGCACCCGACGATTCGTGGCCCATCAGATGATCGGCGGGATCCTGCTCAGCTTTGTTCTGGGGATGGTCGCAGCCAGGCCACGGCTGAAGGAGATCTGGCAGCGTGTCAGCGGCTCCGCACGGCAGGATCCACCTGTTGACGCCGGCGAGGCGATGCCGTACCCCGTGGCCTGCTGGGGTGGCCTGATCGGCCTCCTGGCCGTCTGCATCTGGGGCGCGGCGGCAGGTGCGGGCTTCGGCTCGACGCTTCTCCTATTCGTGCTCTACTTCGCGGTGCACATCGTCGCTGTGCGCTTGGTATGTGAGGGCGGGATGCTGTACGTCCAGCACCCCTTCCGTCCGCTGAACCTGATTCTCGCAGCGGTCGGCAGCAGACCCCTCGGCGGCCCTCGTATCGCCGTTCTTGCTCTCTTCGATCACCTGTTCATGGTCGATAACCGCAGTCCCCTCATGCCTGGCCTGATGCAGAGTCTGCGCATTGCCGATGAGGGCGCGATCCCGCGCGGACGGCTCTTCGGTGCCTTGGCGCTGGCTGTTCTTGCGGCCACCTTCACCTCCTACGGCTCCTACCTATCTCTGATGTACCTCCACGGCGGCACGAAGCTCAACACCTGGTTCACCACGCACTACAGCCGTAACCTGTATGGCACCTGGACGAGCTACCTGATCAGCGCCGGAGAGCCGGCCAGTCCGGCCTCCTTCCTGACCATCGGGGCAGGTGCGCTGACCATGTGGGCGCTCACCTTCCTGCACCGCACCTACCTGTGGTGGCCACTACATCCCATCGGGTACCTGATGGGCGCCTCGTGGCCGATGATCAACTTTTGGTTCCCAATCTTCCTGGGCTGGCTCATCAAGACAGCGGTCATGAACCTGGGCGGTCACAAGGCCTACCAGAAGCTGCTGCCGGGATTCCTGGGGCTGATCCTCGGGGAGTTCACCAGTGCGGGAGTGTGGATCATCATCGACCTGCTGGCCGGCGCACGGGGTCACGAGATCTTCTCCTTCTAGCAACAGTGATGCCCCCTCAAGACGCGCGAGGGGGCATCACTGTGCCTGGTGAGTACTGGTTGTCCTGGACCCTGACCTTAGGGGACGGGCTCCACGGTGGAGGTGCAGTGCGCGCACCGTGTGGCCTTGACCGGGATGGTGCTCAGGCAGTAGGGGCACTCCCGAGTGTCCGGCTCAGCCGGAGCGGGCTCACGCTTGAGGCGGTTGACCTGCTTCACGATCAGGAACATGACGAAGGCCACGATCACGAAGGTAATCACGGCATTCAGGAACAGCCCATAGCGGATCACGGCAGCCCCCGCCTTCTTGGCGGCGTCCAGGGACTCCCACTGCTGACCGGAGAGGTTGATATACAGGTTGGCGAAGTCGACCTTCCCGAGCAGCAGACCGATTGGCGGCATGAGGACGTCGTCAACCAGCGAGGTCACGATCTTGCCGAAGGCCCCGCCGATGATGACGGCGATGGCCAAGTCCAGTACGCTGCCTTTGAGCGCGAACTCCTTGAACTCTTTGATCACTTGTACACCTCCCAAGTTGTGTATGAGGCCCCTCTGCGGGATCCGTGCTGCACTCCGAAGGCCTTCTGCGGGCTTAGGCGCGTGGCTTGAGTTCCTTGTGCTGAGCGGCGGACTTGTACATCATCTCGGTGATCTGAGCGACCTTGACACCGATCAGGTCTGTCCTGATCTGCGGGACCCTCCCGAGCACCGCCCATACCCAGTGGTGCTGCGAGCTGGAGTAGCCGATCCAGTTCGGGTCATAGGCGTTCTGGCGGTATTCGAAGCCGTCCAGTTGGAAGGTGGTGTCCGCGTCGATGCCGTGCAGGTGGCTGAAGAGCGCGAAGGGCTCCAGTCGCAGGCCGCCTTGCGAGCCCATGATGCGGTCGCCGGTTCCCTGGTCCATGTGAGCTGCCCAGCTCTCCTCAAAGAACAGGGTCAGGTCGCCCTTGAAGCGCACCAGGCCGACAGCCATCTCCTCCACGTCGTAGTTGCTCGACTTGCGGCGCTGCTCGTTCATGTCCAGCTCCTGGAAGGTGCTGGCGGTGACCGTCTCAATGTCGGGGTTGCCCAGCAGGTGGACCATGAGCCCGAGGTGGTACACGCCCATGTCCGGCAAGGCGCCACCGCCGGCGTGCTTCTTCTGGACAAAGATCGGCGTGGCGTAGCCGTCGACGAAGGGCCGCCCACGGCGCCGGTAGTGACTGGTCTTGGCGTAGTAGAGGCGGCCGAGCATCCCCTTGTCGATCAGGTGCTTCGCGGCGCGTGCTTCCTTGGAGAAGAGCGTACCCAACTGCATGGCCAGCTTCAGCCCGCAGTCCTGGGCGGTCTTCAGCATCTTCTGGGCCTCGGCGGCGTTGTTTGCGAAGGGTTTCTCGCAGTACACGTGCTTGCCCGCCTTGAGAGCATCGCAGGTGACGGGGCAGTGGAGGACGTTCGGCAGGCACACATCCACCGCCTGGATCTCCTCCATCGCCAGAAGCTTGTGGTAGTCGGTCAGAACCTGCGGGACCTCGTACTCCTGGGCGACTCGCTGGGCCTCGGCCTCGTTGATGTCGCAGACGGCGACGACCTCAGCGTCAGCGATCTCACGGTACTTGCGCAGGTGGGACTTGCCGATGAGCCCGGTGCCTATGATGCCGATCTTGAGCTTGCCTGACATGGATTGCCTCCTGGACTGTGCTGGGATGTTGGTGCAGAGAGCGGAGGGAAGGGCGGTCCGACCCCGGCGCGTCCACCTTCTCCAATACACAAATATACCATCATCTACTGACGGCAGGATGGGCTACAGAGATCATTTGGCTTCTGACATATCCATTGACAGCACACAACACCGTGCTATTATTGGTTGACGCTAAGTCGCGTCCCGGGGAGAAGGGCCGCCCGTTCGTGCGACCACCAGCCGGCGGGCCATCAGGTCCGCCGGTTGTTTTTGCTCGCCCCTCTGACGGCCGGCGCACCCAAGCTCGAGGGCCAAGGTCGCCACTCGTTCCCTTCCGCCACACCAGCCTGCAACAGACCCTGTCCGACCAGCCTGGTTCTGGACGCCTCAGCCGCAAGTTCTCTCCTCTCAGCTTGCTCCCGTCGACCAGCTGGATCACCGATACGGGGGCAGGAAGCCGTCGAGCCATGCCGCGATGCTCGTCGGTGGCGTCAACCAACCGGCCTGGGCAGCCCAGGCGGCGCCCTCACGCTTCAGGGAGTAGTCGCCGCCCGCCGCGTCGACAAAGCCCGGGTCGGCGACCTGGCTGCGGGCATCGAAGCCAGTGGCCTCCGTGAAGGCCTTCAGGTCGGAGTACTGGGAGTGCTTGGGCCGCCACTCACAGCCGTACAGGGCCACCTTCTGCCCGGCAGCGGGGTCGAGCCAGTAGAGGTTCCGATCGATGACCAGTCCCTGCTGCGTGGGATCATAGAAAGGCCTGCCACTGGCCTTGACCGCCTCGAGCCAGCCCTGCACGTCCTTGTACTTGGCCTGATCCGCCGGGTGCCAGCCAAAGAACCCATTGTCATACCAGAGGCCGAGCTGATAGCCCCGGTTGAGAGCGCACAGGTTGCCGACCACAACATCGCCGGTGCAGTGATAGGGGATAGGGCCGAAGTCGTCGGTGTCCAGTGTCCGGGGGCCCTGCTCGCGGAAGGTGATCCCGTCCTTGTTGCCCACGCAGGTGTTGTGCGCCACGACGCAGTCCATGCTCTCGGCGATCTTGATGCCCGCTTCGCTCCAGGTGGCTCCCCTGGCTCGAAGGCCGTTGCGCAGGCACAGGTTCCGCAGGAGTGTGATGTTGCGGCTGATCTCGACGAAGACCCCGGAGCCCTCGTTGTCGTCAAAAACGCACTCGGTGACCAGCACGTTCTCTACGTGGATGTCGAACCACAGCCCCGGACCGCCGTTGTGAAGGAAGGCACAGCGCCGGAAGACCCCGCCCTTTGTGCGTGCCATCTTGAAGCCGCCGGCGTCCCAGCCGCGGTTGATAGGCTTCCAGCAGTTGCCCTCCCACAGGGACTCCTCGTTCAGAAAGCCCTCACCCGTCGCGCCGCCACCTGTCTGCCCATTGTAGCGGACCACGCAGTGTCGGACCGTGCCACGCACCGAGAGCCCGCTGCCGGCCATGTGCTCGATGATGCAACCTTCCACGAGGTTGTCTTCTCCCTGGAGCCACACCGCCGCTCGCTGGGGGAAGGTTGCGCCGTAGCGGAACACCAGCCCGTACAGGTGGACGTCGTGCACCCCTGCCGGATTCTGCCATGGGCTCAGCCCGAACAACGACGGCCTCGTCGCCGCCTCCACCTGGTGCGTGTTCGGATCGGAGCCGTCCTGGAGCCACAGGTACAGCTCCTTCTTCGTCGTGTCTACCGCGAACATCCCGTGCCACGTGGCCGGGTCAGCGGGATCAGGGACTGCAGCAGAGGATCGCCCGGGCTCGCCAGGGCGGTCACGGTTCTCGGACCAACCCTTCGTGAGAGCCTCGAGCGTACCGGCGGGTAGAAGCTGCTTGCCGTCGACGATGACCTGCTCGGCACGTCCCCACACCGGCTCGCCCTCCGGGTGATGCTCGACGGGAAGACCTTCCTTCGTGTGGTTGATGATGAACTGGTAGGGCCAGGGCACGCGGTAGATCGGAGCGTCTCCGGAGAGGCGTGTCCAGTTGGCGACCGGATCTGCACCGGTGATGACCACGGTCCCGGGTGTCTCGGCCACGAAGCTGATCGGGGCACCCGGTGCGCCACTACGCTTCAGAGGGATGCTCTCGCGGTACAGGCCCGGTTTGATGATGACACGGTCGCCCGGCTGCACCAGTTCAGCCGACCTGGCGATGGTCTTGAGGGGTGATTCGGGGGAGCCGGAGTTGCTGTCGGAGGACTGAGGGTGACCAGGGTCAACGATCAGGTCGCGAGCACAGGCCGGGAGCGAGACCAGCGTCAGAGCCAGCGCAAGAATGAGGAGCCGGCCGTCGGTGAAGAGCACGGCGCGTCACACTCCCGTCCGTACATATCATGGGCCAGCCTGCTTCGGTCGCTTTGTTCGCGCTCCCGGGTCGACGCACCTCCTGCCGCGCGGGCAGCACTGCTGTTGGCGGCCTTGGTCGCAATACCCTCCGTCGTCGTCGGCACACGGGTCAGGATGCTGTGGTACGTGAACGACCACGTGCGCCTCCAGGACCTCCAGCCGGTTCCGTGAGCGGGGTCTGGTGGCTGTCGGGCAAGCTATCCCGGCATCACAGGCGGAGGCGGCATCGACTTCATTACCGGGTGTCGCCATCTGGGAAGGAAGATCGTCAGAGCGACTATCACTGCCAGGAGGATCACGATCCCAACGATGAGCATGGGGACGCTGGCCCGATCCTTGCCTTCGACGATCGCCTGCTGCGACTTGGAGATGAAGCTTTGCACGTAGGGGTGCGCAGGAGAGATGGTGTTGATCTGCTGGAAGATGGCCAGAGCCTTGCGGTAGTGGTGCGCGTCGAAAGCGTCGAGGGCTTGGGCGTACAGCTTCGAGACGGTGCCCTCCTCCGGCTTGATGTTGTGCCGCTGCAGGAACTCCATGACAATGCCGACGGGAATCAGCCAGTTCATCCCGGCGACCGCGGTGACGTCCTGACCGCTGGCTGTGGGTTCCAGGCTGCCAGAGGTCGCGATACCGATGACCCGGCCCGCGCTGTCCAGGGCCGGACCGCCACTGTTACCGTGAGTGAAGTCGGCGTCGGTCTGCATCACTTCCCAGTCGCCGGGCATGGCCTTCTTCGCGCTCACGACGCCCGCTGTGAGGGTCGGATCGTGAGGCACGTCCTGCTTCAGGTAGGGGTGGAAGGTCGCTGCGGCCGGGTAGCCCACGACATAGACCCGATCGCCGGGGTTGATCGCCTTGTCGTCACCCAGCGGGAGAGTCTGCATGTTGTTTCCTGCGACTTTGAGGATGGCCACGTCCTTGCCGGGTGCTGGTTCGCCGACGGCGACGATCTCCGCCGGTGACCCCTTGTATTCGCTCGCAACGCCCGGGACCGCAACCCCCGCGGCGATGAGGGCTGTGACCTCCTTCTTGTCGATCTTGATGTGCTGCGAACACCAGCTCTGGAGGGCCTCCTCAACCTTCGCCATCGCCTCCTCGGAGCCACCGGCGAAGTCCTCGTCGTTGGCCAGAACCTCCATGGAGGCTGCCACGCGCTTCTTGTTCAGCTCTTCGATCACAGGCTCCAGGTCCTCGTCAGTCCACACCACCACATGGGCGTTGGTCACCACATAGCCGTCGGGGGTGATCACGAATCCAGAGCCCTGGGCAGAGGAAGACTCCGTCTCGCTGCGCCGGTCATCCTGCGGAGCCAGGTAGTCGTTGAAGTTCTCGAGCAGCTCCTCGGAGCGCGCCAGGATCATGTCATCTGTGCCAGAGCTCTCCGCGCGCCGAGCGGCCCTCTCATGGAACAGCCGGACGTTCTCGCCGGTCCAGTGCCATATGGGCCATGACGCCGTGACCTCACAGGTAGACTCGATCAGGACGGTCGCAGGCTTGGCCAACTCGAACAGTCGGCTCGCCTTCACGTCCTGCGGTTGGGCATGGCCGGCGCACGCTGCAACCGATAGCATGCCCAGTGGCATGAGCAGGGAGAGGAGTGTAGAGCGAAGGAGACCACTGTGGAAGTCCAGCCGGCGTCGCGTGCGCACGTCAGATCACCCCCACGGGAATCGGACGGCAACTTCACCACGAGTCTGGCGGCAGATACGGACACAACCAGCAATAACTTAGCACAGAAGGCACGTTTCCTCCAAGAGAGCTTCTTTGACGCCACAGCCTTGCAGGCCTGCACCTCGGGAGATGGCTGCCGACTTGTCCACTGACGCTGCTGCATGTAAGATGAGTGCCAGTCGGCTCCTGTGCGCTCCCTGGGCGTTCCTACGGTACCTACGGAAGGACGTGGAAGATGCGGAGTTCGATCCTCGAACGTCTGGCTACGGAAGTGCTCGTAGGCGATGGTGCGATGGGGACCGCGCTCATGGCAGCCGGGGCCGTCTCGCGCAACACCAGCGAGGCCAACCTCACGCACCCCGACCTCGTGAGCTCCGCGCATCGGGCCTACCGACGCGCCGGGGCACAGATACTCCAGACTAACACCTTCGCCGCGAACCCAATCATGCTGAAGACAGCCGGCCTTGCAGAGCAGGGGCCCCAGATCTGGTCGAGTGCAGTGCAGTTGTGCCGTGAGGCTGCGGGCGACGACCTCTATGTGGCGGCTGACCTGGGACCAACTGGAGCGTTGCTGGAGCCCCTGGGTGACCTCTCCGTCGAGGAGGCGCGCAGCTCCTTCCTGCGGCAGTGCGAAGCGATGCTCGGGCCCTCAGTGGACATGGTGTTGCTGGAGAGCTTCGAGGCGATAGAGGAGGTTGAGCTGGCGGTCAGTGCCGTACGTGAGCTGCACCCGCGCATACCGCTGGCAGTGACGATGGCCTTTTCTGTCGGCCAGGGACGCACCTCGATGGGTGTCGATGGTGGCACTGCAGCGCAGCGTCTGTCAGAGCTTCCGGTGGACATCCTGGGCGCGAACTGCGGGACACCTCAGGCCCTGGAGATCGCCTTCGCGCAGATGAGCGAGCATACCGATCGGCCGCTGATGGCCCAGCCTAACGCCGGACTCCCCATGGTCACCGGAGGCCGAACTGTGTGGTCGGGTACGCCCCTGGAGGCCGGACAACTGGCTGCGCGGCTCATTGCTTGTGGAGCGCGCATCGTCGGAGGATGCTGCGGCACCACTCCAGACCACCTTCTCCAGATGGCCCGTGCGGCGTCTGCAAGGGCCTAAAAGGGCCCCTGTAAGGCTCCGGTTGAGACGCCCAAAATGCCCCTTGCAGGGAAGGGGGCTTCGTATTACACTCTGTGGCGCCACACCCGCGATATCTGGAGCTTACACCCGCGCTGCGCGTGTGGTGCAGAGCCGCCGAGTTTTGTGAAGGAGGTCCGACCAATGGACTTGTCCGAGTTGAGATTCGATGAAGGACATGCTTGGGTCCGCGACGAGGGCAAAGAGCTCATCATCGGAATCAGCGAATATGCCCAGGAACAGTTGGGCGACGTTATCTTCGTAGAGCTGCCTGAACCGGGTACCAAGATCGTCCGTGACGATCCCTTCGGGAGCATCGAGTCGGCCAAGGCCATCGAGGACCTTGTCGCTCCGGTGAACGCTGTTGTCACGCGGCGCAACGATGACCTCATGGACGAGCCGGAAGCCATCAACAGTGATCCCTACGGTGATGGCTGGCTGATCGCAGTCAAGCCGGACGAAGACACCGACCTCAGCAAGCTGCTGAACTGGGACCAGTACCAGAAGCACCTCGAACTCCTGGAGAGCGAGGAAGAGGACGAGGACTACGAGAGCGACGATCTCGAGGACGACTTCCTCTCCGACGACGAAGAGGAATAGCCGCTCTCCCGCCAAGGCATGACACCTTGAGACTATCTGCTGCCCGGGCCGCGCACACGCACTTGTCGGCCCGGGCACTTTTGCGATTCAGGACACTCCGCTATGAAGGACACCGGCTGCATCTCGTCTACCGATACCTGGCGCCTGATCTGGAGCGACCCTCTCCCGGCCGCCGACAACATGGCAGTCGACCAGGCCATCTTCGAGCAGGTTGCTGCGGGGCTTCAGCCGCCGACTCTGCGCATCTACGCCTGGGTTCCTCCCGGCGTCTCGGTCGGCTTCTTCCAGTCGCTGGACCGTGGGATCAACCTCGAGGCCGTGGCACGATACGGGTACGGACTCGTGCGGCGCCCAACCGGCGGTCGCGCCATCATCCACCATTACGAGGTCACTTACAGCTTCTGCCTTCCCATCGCGCAGGTGGGGGCAGGCAGCTCCGTCATCGCGTCCTATCGGACGATCTCTCGCGGCGTCGAGGCCGGGCTGACGCTGCTCGGCGTGCCGGCCTCCATTCCGGGTGAGCGCCATGCCACCGCCAAAGGCCGGGATCTGCCGACGGTGTGCTTCGCCAAGGCCGCCGGAGGAGACATGCTGGTGGAGGGGCGCAAGATCGTGGGCAGTGCTCAGATGCGCCGCGACGGCTGCATCCTGCAGCATGGCTCGATTCCGATTCGCATTGATCTGGCCGAGCACCTCGACCTTCTTGGCGCGGCCGGAGCGGACAGCGAACGAGAGCAGGCTGCGCTGCGACAGGCCGCCGTCGGAGTAGCCGAGGTTCTTGGACGTGACGTCTCCTTCGAGGAACTGGGAGAGGCCGTAGTGCGCGGGTTCTCGGAGGCCTTCGGCAAGTCACTGCCCTCCTGCGAGCTGACGCAGGAGGAGCAAGCTCGGGCAGCGCAACTCGTCGAGACCGTCTATGGCACGGAGGAGTGGAACCGAACCCCGGGCAAGCGTCGTTGAGATGAGTGAAGGCGCACAAGGAGAGGATCCACCCATATGCGAGTGACCTGTCCAAGATGCTACGTCGTCGCCGCCCTTGCCCTTGTTGCTCTGGCTACCCTTCCTCTGGTGGGCTGTCCGCCGCAGCCCCCACAAGGCGCATCTCCCACTGAGCCGTCCCTTCCGTCACCGCCGACAACCATCAGCAACGAGACGGTCGCCGAAGCGGGACAGCCCGCACCGGTCAGCGAGGCCGCTCCGACCGCGAACCGGGAAGAGACCGCACCAAGCCCCGGAAGCAAGGCAGACAAGATCGTGTGGGTGGAATCCTACGCGAAGGGGATGGAGCAGGCGAAGAAAGCCGGCAAGCCCATGATGATCGACCTCTACGCCGACTGGTGTGGGCCCTGCCGGATGCTGGACGAGCAGGTCTGGACAGACGCGAGGGTCATCGAGGCAGCCACAAAGTACGTGTGCGTCAAGGTCAATGTCGACAAGGATGCCGCCACTGCAGACAAGTACAAGGCGACCGCCATTCCCCTGGTCGTCTTCGCCCACAGCGACGGCACCGTGATGAACCGCAGCGTCGGACTGGTTCCGGCCGACAAGATGCTGGCCTTGATGAAGAACACGTCCGGCAAGTAGCGTCTAGACCGGGCAGAGGAGGTCGGCGGCTTCCTCCAGGAGTCCCAACTCCGAGGCCAGGTCCAGGATCGTGTAGCGGTTGCGGATGTGCCGCCCGTACAGGAAGGCCCCGCGGGCGTGCTCCGGGCTGAGGCCGAGGTCGGCCGGTTTCGTCGGCACCCCGGCCAGCAGATAGGCGTGCTCGGTGCTTTCGGTGGGGCGCATCAGTCGCCCGACCTCCTGCCAGAACCCCTGCGGGTCGGCGGCAAGGCGCTCGACGACCGACGGGCCGTCATCTTGCGGCTTGGCCTTCGTCAGCATGATCTGCGCGACTTCCTCGGCCACCTTCGCCCCGAGAAGGGGCTCGAAGTGGGCGAGACTGCCCTGCCGGGCCTGCTCCGGATCGATGGCCCTGGCACGGGCCGCCTCGACATCGACGCCTCCCAGGGTCCGCTCACGTACGAACTCATATAGTCTCCCCGTCATGAGCGTCGCCACCGCGACCTGGCGCCCGTGCAGGTCACTTTCCCATCCCCAGCCCTCGTGCGTCATGTCCAGGTAGTGCGAGATGAGATGCTCGCCGCCAGAGGCAGGCGAGGACGCGCCCGCCATGGCCATCGAGATTCCCGACTGGATCAGACCGATCATCAGCGTCTCGACTGCCTGCGGCTCCGAGCGGCCCAGCGCTGCAGCCTGCTCACGGCAGAGGCGCTCCGCTTCCTCCACGACGGCCACCGGTTTCTCGCAGTAGTACTCGTCACGCAGCAGGTGTCCCATGAGCCAGTCGGTCGAACTGGTGGCCTTCGAGAGCAGGTCGCCCAGCCCGGCCTGAGCCATCTCCGCCGGAGCCTTCGCGAGGATCTCCGTGTCACACACGATGGCGACGGGAGGGATGCACGGCTCGGTGCACTTGATGCCGGCGCGGGACATTGCGGAGATCGCAGAGGGATACCCATTCATGGAGGCCGCCGTCCCCACGCAGATCTCGGGGATCTTGCGTGCGGTCGAGGCCATCTTCGCAAGGTCATTCAGCGTCCCGCTACCGACGCAGACCAGGAAGTCGCAGTCGCCGGGGAGTTGCTCGGCCAGTTCGCGCTCCGACCAGTCGTCGGCTTTGAGGCTGTGTCCCGGCTTCTCCGGCTTGAGGATCGTCGGCTTCAGCGAGAAGCCCGTGAGGCTGTCGGCGACGGTTCTCCCAGCGACCTCCCACGTCGTCTCATCGGCGATCAGCGCGCCCTTCCGGCCCGTCACATGCCGGCGCACGACCTCCTCGACACGCCCCAGCGCGCCGGACTCAGCGATGACCTCGCGCGTCGGTACCGTATGTGTATGCCCGCACTCGCAGGCCTCGTCCATTCCGAGTAGCTCGTGCCAGTCGCTCATCGTCGTGCCTCACTAGTCATCTGTTCGAGTCCTGCCAGCAGTTGGGAGTGCAAGTGCCGGAGACGCTCCACCAGCGCGATGTCCTCCCGACGGGCTGAGCCCTGCGGGTCGCGCAGAGACGCCAAGCGTTCTTTCCATGCGTCGGGTGCCCAGGGCCACCGGCCAGTCTCGATCTCGAGGCGGCTTGTCCGGCTGTACAGTCGATCCGGCTCGGTGGCCAGCAGCATTGAGGCAGCTTCACCCGTCGCTGTCAGCGCCTGCCGATAGCCGGTGAGTCGCGACACCGGCACAACCTTGGCAGCCCGCCGGAAGCACCGGTGCATGGCCTCGAACTGGCAGCGCAGTGCAACCATGAAGGGATAGGGATACACACGGGCCTGCGGCATGTCTGCCGTCAGCTCCGCCGTGTTCAGCCAGTCGAGCAGGCGCTCAAAGCGCTCCCCGGGTACCTCCTCATCTCCCTGCAGCAGGGCTTGTCCACGTGTCAGGGCACGCCGCATCAGCCTTCCGGGCCGGAAGGGAGGGTCTTCCCGGTGATCCACCAGGTACAGGGCCGTCACGTGCCCCAGGGGATGTGGCCACAGTACACCTCGCGCCGGGAGCCTGTCCAGAAGCACATCGCGCATCGTGCTGGCCTGGAACATCCCCTTGTGGTCGGCATCGCCATTGATCACGCCCCAGAAACCGTCTCTTTCGCCTCCTTGCAGAGGCTGCCAGCCGCCGCAGGCGATGCACACCCGTCCTGAGCGCAGGGCAGCATTCAGGACCGCACTCAGCCTCATCATCTGTTCCGGGTTGCCCGAATCCGTTATGTAGCGCACGGCTACCCCCAGGTCCGCAAAGGCCTCGGGCACAAGAGCATGCGCACCTGCCAGGCCCACCTGCCGCTTCTCAACGTCCAGGTTGAGGGCGAAGCAGTCACCCATGCGAACCGCGACGTCGTCAGGATGCACCTTCATCCCGTAGATAGAGAGCAGCGACATCGCCACGTGTGTCAGACTGGCGAAGCAGTTCTCGGTCTGCACCATGGGCGTGATGCGCCGTGGGTCGGGCTCAACGATCTTGTGGGAGTCCCCAAACAGGGGCGCCATAGCCATAACCTCAGAGATCGACATACTTCCGGCTACCCGGCAACAACTCAAACACAAGGATTCCCGCACCGGCCCCCGAAGTAAACACCGACTACAACGGGGAGCGTGATGACCGTGACGGTATTTGAGGCGATCTCGGCACGCTACAGCGTACGGCGTTACCTCGTGCAGGCGCCGGAACGCGAAAATCTCGACCGCATTCTGGAGGCTGCGAGGCTTGCGCCCTCCGCCGGTAATCGTCAAGAGTGGCGCTTCGTCGTCGTGTCTGACCACGGCAAACGCCAGAAGCTGATGGACGCCGCCGGTGGTCAGGCCTTCGTCGGGCAGGCTCCGGTAGTGATTGCTGCCTGTGCGGTGACCGACGGTTCAGTGATGCGCTGCGGCCAGCTTCGCTATCCCATCGATGTTGCCATCGCGCTCGAGCACATCGCGCTGCAAGCCGTTGAAGAGGGACTGGGGACCTGCTGGGTTGGCGCCTTCGATGAAGCGGCAGTGAAGCAGGTGCTGGGCATCCCCGCGGACGAGGAGATCAGAGTCGTCCAGCTCATGGCGCTGGGCTACCCGGCCGACGAGCCGAAGCCCAAGAGCCGCTTGCCCCTCAACGCCATCATCATGCATGACTCCTGGCGCAGCTAGCCCGGACCGTTTGCCCCCGGTCGGCCGTGGCGGGTTACCCCTCGTCACGGCTCTCCGCCTTGACGACCCAGTCGACGCGCTTCTGCACCCGCTCGCGAGTGTGGGAGAGTGCCTTCTCGGGCGTCTCTCGGCAGAGCCAGATTTCGTCGAAGGCCTCGTTAAGCTCGTCCTGGTACTCGTTCCAGATGCTAAGGTGCGGAACTGAGACGGCGTTCTTGCCGTGGGCAAGGTTGATGAAGACCTCGATAGCCGGGTTCGGGTGCTTGCGCAGGAACTCGGGCGTGACGTCGATCAGGGGCGTGAACTTGCGCTGGCCCATGTTGAGTATCTCGGAGCCCCTGGTCGTTGCGAGGAAGGCCAGGAACTCGAAAGCCTCGCGCGGATGCCTGGCTCCCCGCGGAAGGATGACCACGTCCTCCTCCACCACAGTAGTGTTCGCGAGGTCGGGCCGGTCGGCGGGGTAGGGGAAGGGCGCTGCGCCCCACTGAAGGCTGGGCATGTACTTGTCGATGAAGTTGTACAGCCATACACCCTGGAGTTCCATGGCGACCTTCTCCGCCATGAAGGCGTTCTGCGGTGAGGAGAAGTTGCCGAAGCCGCTGCGGAAGGTCTGGAGCGCCTCCACGCCATACTTCCTCGCGTACTTCTGCACCCACTCGTAAGCTCTCACGTTCTCCGGTGAGTCGCAGGTCAGGCGAGACTTACCGTCCCAGAGCCGGCCGCCGAAGAAGCATCCCCAGGACCAGTTCCACCAGCCCGGCTCGGGGGGCAGGAACCCCATCTGCACGATCTTGCCGTTCTCGACCCGAGTGAGCTTGTCCGCCATGGCGTCCAGCTCTTCGATCGTCCGTGGCGGCTTGTTCGGGTCAAGGCCTGCCTCGCGGAACAGCCGCTTGTTCCAGTGGAGCGCGACTGAGGCCGGGGTGGTGGGGATTGCGTAGGTATGCCCGCGGTACTGGCACATGTCCCAGAAGACCGGCACGAAGCGGTCTTTGGTGATGCCCTTGTCGCGGAAGAAGTCATCCAGGGGGAGCGCAGCGCGCTTCTGCGCATAGGGGATGACGGTCGGGGACCACACCCCGGCGATGTCCGGCGGAATTCCGCCCGCAGTCGCCATGAGAGTCTTCTGGTCGATCTGGCTCACGGTCAGGAGGTCCACGCAGATACGGCTCTGCGAGCGGTTGAAGGCCTCGACGGTGTCACGCATCGCGTCGCCCTCGAAGCCGGTCCACTTCTCCCAGTAGGTCACGTGCACACGACCGTCCGCCGATGGTGGCTCGGACGGCTGGGGACACCCGCTGCAGAAAAGGCTCAGGACCGCGAGGAGAAGGACGGCGATCACTCGACGCTTCATGGTGGGGCCACCTCGTGCTATAATTCGGCGGCGGGCCTTGGCTGCCCTTCCAAAGCCCCGACGAAAGGTGTACCCCGGTTTGCCCCACGTTGACGACCATCCTGCGCTCGGGCCCGGGAAGCCTGGGCACGCAGTCACGATTCACCTCGCAGGGATCGAGGAAGCCTCCACGACCACGGAGGATCCCCACCGCTTAGGAACTAGCCGAGACTCGCGCCTTCAGGAGGGTCTGACGTGAAGATCACCGACATCAGCGGCCCGGTATTCAGCGGAATGTGGACCTACGGAGGCCCCTACGGCGAGGTCGAGGTGGCCCCGATTCCACCGCCGGACTTCGTGGAGCACACCACCTACTCGTGGCACATGAACATGAGCGTGCAGTCCGGAACGTACCTGGAGACCTCGCGTCACTTGCGTCTGGATGGCCCGGCTCTGATCGAGGTGCCCCTGGAGGAGGTGTGGATGCGCGAGTGTGCGATCCTGCGCGTGCCCAAGGAGCCCAACGAGGCGGTCACACGGAAGGAACTGGAGGATTGCGGCGTCGAGGTGCGTCCGGGGGATGCCGTCATCGTCGCCACCGGCTGGGATGCGCACTGGCGGGAGTCTGACTTCGTCTCTGATTGCCCGTGGTTCCTGCGCGAGGCCATGGACTGGATTCTCGACCGCGAACCCTCCATCGTCTGCGGCGACACCCCGCGCTTCGACAGTTGGGAGCAGCCTCAGGGATTCTGGGATCGCTTCTTCTCGGGGGATACGCTACTGCTGGCGCCGGTGGTCAACCTCAGCCAAGTCAAGGCCAACCGAGTGCGCCTGTGTGCCCTGCCCATGAAGCTCGAAGACAGTTGCGCGGCTCCCTGCCGCGCCATCGTGATCGAGGACTGAACCCACATGGCTTGCAGGACCGCGCTGCGTGCCTCGGTGTTGGTCGCGCTATTGTGCACGACTGCCACCTGGGCTGATCCGGTAGAGTGGCTGGCCCTCTCGCAACCTGCGACGCCAGCTGCGCAGGCTGATGCACTATCGCAAGAGTCCAAGCCGAAGCCAACCGCTGCGCCGACACCGAAGCCTGAAGGACCGTGGGCCGGCGACCCGTCGCGGTTCTTCCAGGGCGCCCTCCTTGGCTTCCTGGGGCACGAGATGGGGCATGTGGTCGCGAACTACGCCGTGGGGTCGGATCCCTACCTCATGCGTGTCGACTTCGGCTTCATCCCCTTCTTCACCATCCAGCCCGACAGGCTCCTGACCCACCGTGAGCACTACCTCACGGCCTCGGCCGGGTTCAATGCCGAGAACCTGATCAACGAGTGGTTGTTGGTGAAGCACCCGAACCTCGCCGACGAGGACGAACCTCTCCTGAAGGGCATGGCGACCTTCAACTTCTGTCTGACCGTCGGCTATGCACTGGACGCCTTCACGGGGTTTGGGCCTGACGAGCGCGACACCAAGGGGATGGCGGACTCTCTGGGGTGGAGCGAGGAGGCAGTTGGGGTCCTCATCCTGGGCCCGGCTCTTCTCGACGGCTACCGGTTCCGTCACCCGGACTGCAAATGGGCCAGGGACACCAGCCGCGTGCTGAAGCTCCTGATGCTCGGGCTCGCGCTCAGCGCCGACTCTGATTGATCGACGCGGAGGAGCCACTTCAGGCCCAGCGTGCGGCCAACTCCTTTGCGAGATTCGCCCATTCTCTCAGGCGGTTCGGATGGCCCTGAAGGGTCTCCAGCTCTCGGAGCACGACCTGGTAGGAGTGGCCCTGCAGCTTTCGCAGGCCCTCGTCGAGGTGGCGTCGGATCGGCTCCAGATCGTCGGGGAAGACCACAGCCGCAGCCGACTGCCGCCACATGATCGTGTGCCTCCCGTCGCACGCCTCGATCACGCGGTCCAGGTCCGTCCAGGCTGAGCAGACGAACACCCGCAGGTTCGGGATGCGCAGCACGGCCGCGATCTTGTGGGTGAGGTTCTCGCAGCAGCCGTACCAGACCGCGCCGAACTGCTGGAAAAGCGGCTTCTGGTAGTTGAGCAGGAACTCCTCGGTCATGGCCGGGGAGACCTGGTCGAACTCCTGGCTGTTGGCGCCCGACCACAGGTTCCGCAGGGCAACCCGCCCGTCGGTCTCGCCGCCCTCCACCGGGTCACTGCAGATCATCGGCTCGGTGTGGTTGGTGGTGAGCAGGCCACTGTCTTCGGCGACCCGTAGGCCGTCCAGCACACCCTCGGTCAGCTTCGCCATGAGCCGGTGGATCAGGTGCGGGCGGAAGGCCAAGTCCTCCATCAGCGGCCCCATCCCGCGCAGCTTCTCCAGGTACGTCCCCAGAGTCGGCGCCAGCGGTGGCGCACAGGTGACTCGCACCGGCATGGCTTCGCCCAGAAGGTCGGCCATCTGCGAGGCCTGGCGCTCCGTGGCCTCCATGTCCGGCCAGAACTGCGGCACTGTCACCGCCTCGAAGTCCTCGGGCGTCTTCAGGGGAGGGTCGTAGCGGAACCCACCCAGGCTCGTGGAGGCAACCTGCGGACCGAGGTGCACACCCCAGGGGTCGGGCGGATCCGACCGCCAGCGCACCGGGACCGACCACCAGGGGTCGAAGATGTGGTCGTCGCCGACCCCCTCCTTATATAGGTGTTGGCGAAGCACCACCTCCACCTGCCGGCAACCCGCGTCTGTGCACGCAAGTGACTCGGGAGGCACAAGCTCGCGCCACACTCCTGCCGGGCGACACCAGACCGGGGCACGGTCAGGCTTGCGACGCTCGTTGACGTCGCGCCACCGTCGCCGCCGGGCTTCGTACTCCTCGCTGGTAGCCAGCTCAAAGCACCGTGCGGCAAGGTCCCGCACGACGCCAAGGTCTGAGGTGGGGAAGGGGCTCATCAACAGCGCCTCCGCGGAAGCGTGCCTGACTCGTCGCCTCCTAGCTCAGCGGGCGACGGTCCTTGACCTTGGCGGGATCGATCTCGATCCCCAGTCCCGGAGCCTGGGGCACCGGCACCGCCCCGTTCACCGGCTCCAGGTATCCCTTCATGAACCGCTGCTTGTTGCGCTGATGCAGGAACAGGAACTCCACCATCGGCAGCACGGTCGGCGGGCAGGCTGCAGCCACATGCAGCGCGGCATGGAGTGAGTGCCCGTGAGGGTAGAGCGGAACATCGAAGGCAGAGCAGACCGCTGCGATCTTGACCAGTTCGCTGATACCGCCGCACCAGTCCGGGTCGGCCTGCACAACGTCCGCAGCCTCCGCGGCGAGAAGCTGCTTTACCTGCCACCGCGTGTACAGGTGCTCGCCGGTCGCGACGGGTACACCGCCACGAAGGCGAATCTGCCGCAGCCCCTCCAGACGGTCCACCGGCACCGGCTCCTCCAGCCACAAAGGACGCAAAGGCGCGATCCGCCTCGCCATATCCACTGCGTAGGGCACATCCCAGGAGTTGAAGGCGTCGAACATGAGGTTCACGTCGCCCGCGACAGCCTCCCGCAGAGCGACAGCCATGGACAGGTTCCGGGCTGCTCCCTCGGGACCGTCGCCAGGCCCCCAACGAAAGAACCACTTCTGGGCATGGAAGCCCGCCTCTTTGTACTCAAGGGCCTTCCTCTGCAGCGGCTCGCGCTCCAGCGAGTACCCTAACATGCTCGCATAGGCCGGGACCTTGTCTCGTGTCGGACCGCCCAGGAGTCGGTACACGGGCTGCCCAAACACCTTGCCCTTGAGGTCCCACAGGGCGCAGTCCAGCGCGCTCATCGCCATCATATAGTAGCCGCTGCGCCCATGACGATTGCGCCGCAGGAGTTGGTCCCAGAGGGTCTCGATCGCCAGCGGATCGCGCCCGACCACGAAGTCGCGAATCTCATGGCCAAGCAGGTAGGCGTGGGCTCCGTCGACAGGCCCGAACAGACCCGTGACACCTTCGTCGGTGCAGACCTCGAGGTACGTCGCCCGATGGGTGACGAGTTCCCCGGGACGCCGATCCCTCGTCGCCACTCCGCGTCCGGCGAACTCCGGGTAGACATCCAGCGGCTGAGCCTGGCGCTCCTGCGACACTTCCTCCTCAGCCGCGAACTCGCCGGTCAGCTCGAACAGGACAAGGTCGGTGATCTTCATGCTGTCCCCTTGCCTCGCAGCGGTTGATACTCCGGTGTTGGCGCACCTACTCCTCCAGCAGGAAGTTGCCGGCCTTGTATGGGATACCTTCGGGCTCGGAATCGGGCAGGCCCACGTAGTCCCAGAAGGTCGTCCCAGCATAGGGCTGAGTGCGCAACTCCGGCATCGCCAGCGGCATGCCGCCCATTTCCGCCGAGCGGTTGGCTATGATCCCCGGCAGCGTGTAGTCGATCATCCGGAAGACGTCGATGGGTGCCGGCTTACCCTCAAGCAACGCAAGGACGAAGTGGCGGGCCATCTTGAGGTCGGCGCCACCGTGCCCCGTGCTGGTGTCCTGGTCACGGGCTGCGACGCCGATGTCCTTGACCTCCCAGCCCTGCGCCTCCTCACGGTCGCGGTCGAAGAGGCGTGCAAAGCCTTCGTACAGCGACCACTCCGCAGCTCCGAGGGTTCCGAACAACCGGTAGCGATGCTCCGAGGGTCGCCGCGTATTGAGCGTGACCATCACCCGCAGAACCAGACCCCGGGCAGTGCGGAAGAGCGCGAACTGGGCGTCCGACCGCAGGGGTGCCTCCAGTGACTGCCAGGGCGCGCCCATGCAGGTGACGCTGACCACTCGGTCGTCCAGCATCTCGAGCAGTGGCCCGAGGTCGTGGGTCAGGTACTGGATCGGCGGCTGATCGGCCCGCCAGGTAGGCTTGCCGTCGGTACGTCCCTGCTCTTTGGCCTGACTCGGGGTCAGCCGCGCACCGTCAGGGCACTCGAGGGTGGCGGGCAGGTAGTGCAGATACTCGGCCTCCGCCGCAGACATGTGGCCGAGGCGACCGTTGGCGACCCACTTGCGGAAGTAGCGCAGGAAGTCCCAGAAGCAGGCGTTCTCTCCCAGCATGTAGGTCATGCCGGTGCGCAGGACGCAGTCGCGCAGCTCGATGCACTCCAGCTCCGTGAAGGCCCCGGGCACCTCGGAGAGCACATTGACACCGGCCTCCATGGCCTGGATCGCGTGGCGTGTCTGACACCGGCCATTGCTGGCGATCACCACCGCGTCCGGCTTCATCTCCAGCATCTCATCGAACTCGGACACGAGCTTGACCGGTGCGTCACCGATCACGCCCCGGGCGTGCTCGCGCCGAGACTCCATGCGGTCGGCAGCGACAAGGACTTCGGCCTCCGGTACGTGCAGCATGTTTCGCAGATGGGTGATGCCTCGCTGCAGCCCGAGGATCCCGACTTTCAGCTTCTCCATGGCAAAGCCTCCGTGCTAGTCTCCAAGCTAATCGCGCGACGTATGCGCCCTTCCCCAAAAGGGTGTCCGGGAGTTCTGTGCACTGTCGTGGCCCTGCTAGCCGATCACAGAGGGCACCCGCCCAGACCACGCTTCTCCAGGTAGCGCTGGTGGTATTCCTCGGCGCGCCAGAAGGTGCCTGCCGGGGCGATCTCGGTGGCAAGGGGCTCCGTGTAGGCTCCTGAAGCCTCAAGTTCGCGCAAGGCTGCCTCCGCGGCGGTTCTCTGCTGCTCGCCGTGGTAGAAGATCACCGACCGATACTGCGTCCCGACGTCCGGTCCCTGACGGTTCGACTGCGTGGGATCGTGCACCTCCCAGAAGACCTTCAGGAGTTGCTCGTAGGTGACCTTCGCCGGGTCAAAGGCGACTTGTACCACCTCCGCATGGCCGGTCCGGTCGGTGCAGACCTCCTGGTACGAGGGGTTGTCCTTGCTGCCTCCCATGAACCCCACGGCCGTGTCAAGGACGCCGGGCACCTGACGGAACCGTGCCTCAACGCCCCAGAAGCATCCAGCCCCAAAGGTTGCGGTCTCCATTGTCCTGCCTCCTGTCGCCGAGTGTGCCCGTCCTCGCCGGTCTTCGACGAGGTGAGAGGCGACTTCGGGGTCCGAAGCAACGATTCCTCCTGCGCGGTTGACAGCCGCGGCCCGATGGGATATAAACACTCGTCCATTGCATGTGATGGTTAACGTTGCGGCTCGATACTGATGAGGAGATGAATGTCTTGAGAGCAAGGCGCACCGGTTTCACGCTCATCGAGTTGCTGGTTGTTATCGCGATCATCGCCATTCTTGCGGCAATCCTCTTCCCGGTCTTCGCCCGGGCACGAGAGAAAGCCCGCCAGTCTGCCTGCCAGAGTAACCTCAAGCAGCTTGGCATCGCGGCACAGATGTACGCGCAGGACTACGACGAGTTCATGGTTACCGGCTGGCTCATGAGCAACAACCAGAACGGCACCACCTGGGCTGACCTGCTCATGCCCTACAACAAGAGCATCCAGATCCTGGACTGCCCGTCAAGCGGCATGAAGGTCAACCTCATCAGCGCCACCTGGGGCGGCCAGACACTGAACCGTGAAGGCCTCTCCTACGCAATCAACACCGTCTACTGGGGCGGCCACGCAGGCAGCGCCACCGGCCCGATCGCTAACCGGCCGACCGGCCTCAACATGGCTCGGATCATGGCCCCGGCAGAGACCGTTCTGCTCAACGACTTCTACGGGCACTACGAGACCAGCGGGCAGTACGATCCGCCGAGTTACTACACCGCAGTGCCGATCAACGCTGCTGTGTACCGGCACAACGAGCAGTCCAACGTCCTGTTCTGCGACGGTCACGTCAAGTCGATGAACCAGGGCACTCTCGTTGCGACGCACAACGTTAGCGGCACCAACGTCAAGTACCTGTTCTCGATCGAAGACGACTAGGTCTTCACAATCAGTGCAACCAAAGGCCGGACGAGTCAGCTCTCGTCCGGCCTTTTCTTTTGTGCCCTCTGGAGGGGTAGCCCGGGATGTCCGTGGATTTCGTTGACAGCGGGCAACTCCGCCGCTATATTGAATCAGCTTTGTTGGGCAAGCAATCCCTTACTCAGGAGATGAGGGCATTGCTGCGAAAGCACCGCGGGTTCACCTTGATCGAGCTCCTCGTCGTCATTGCTATCATCGCCATCCTGGCGGCGATCCTGTTCCCGGTTTTCGCCAGGGCACGCGAGAAGGCCCGTCAGTCGGGCTGTCAGAGCAACCTCAAGCAGATCGGCATCGCCTCACTGATGTATGCCCAGGACTACGACGAGACGATGGTCACCGCCTGGCGTATGACCAACGACCAGAACGGCACCACCTGGGGCGACATGCTCATGCCCTACATCAAGAATCTGCAACTTCTCGACTGTCCGTCCAGTGGCATGAAAGTCAGCCTGATCGCAACCACCTGGGGAGGGAGGACGGTCAATCGAGGCGCCTTGTCCTACGGTATCAACTCCACCTACTGGGGCGGCACCGCCGGTAGTGCCTCGGGACCCGCTGCATCCCGGCCCACCGGCTATGCGCTGGCACGGATCCTCGTTCCGGCTGAGACTGTACTCCTGACAGACTACTCGGGGTTCTTCGAGACCGGTGGTCAGTATGACGTCCCGACCGGCTACACGCAGACGCCGATCAGCACCTCGATCTACCGCCACAACGACCAGAGCAACGTGCTCTTCTGCGATGGTCACGTCAAATCGATGAACCGGGGGGCACTCACCGCTACTCACACCGTGAGCGGCGTCGCCGTCAAGTACCTGTTCACCATCCAGGCGGACTAGAATGTGGCTTGCCCAGCAAAGCGTTGGCCGGATAGGGGAGACCCCGTCCGGCCCTTCTCTTTGCGTGTAGGTTTGTCTGCCCAAGGGTCGCGCCCGCGGTGTTGACACCGGGAGGCGCAGGGAGTATACGTTTGGGGCTTTGCTGGGCAACAGGCTACACCTGAAAGGGAGATGACAGTATTGCGTTCGAGGCACCACGGGTTTACCCTCATTGAGCTCCTCGTAGTCATTGCCATCATCGCTATCCTGGCGGCGATCCTGTTCCCCGTCTTTGCCAGAGCACGCGAGAAGGCCCGTCAGTCAGGCTGTCAGAGCAACCTCAAGCAGATCGGTATCGCAGCCACGATGTACGCCCAGGACTATGACGAGACCATGGTCACTGCCTGGCGCATCAGCAATGACCAGAACGGTACCACCTGGGCCGACATGCTCATGCCCTACATGAAGAACCTGCAGATCCTTGACTGCCCGTCCAGCGGTCTCAAGGCCAGCCTCATGAACACCACCTGGGGTGGCAAGACCGTGAGCCGCGAGGCCATCTCCTACGGTCTCAACGCCTGCTAC
The DNA here is from genome assembly GCA_039679385.1 of Armatimonadia bacterium. Lineage (NCBI taxonomy): Bacteria > Bacillati > Armatimonadota > Armatimonadia > Armatimonadia bacterium. The sequence continues at coordinate 32,529 of JBDKVB010000048.1, forward strand.
TATGGTGGGCGTGCCGGCAGCGCCAGTGGACCTGCGGCCGATCGACCGAGCGGCCTCAACATGGCCCGCATCATGGCACCGGCAGAGACCATTCTGGCCACCGACCACTACGGCAAGTACGAGGCGGCTGCTCAGTATGACGTCCACGCCAACTACACGGCGACGCCTCTCAACACCGCGACCTACCGCCACAACGATCAGAGCGACGTGCTCTTCTGCGATGGTCACGTGAAGTCCATGAACCAGGGCGCCCTTACCGCTACCCACAGTGTGAGTGGCGTAGCCGTCAAGTATCTGTTCACGATCCAGGCCGACTAGAAGGCAGTTGATGGACCTGGCAAAGCACCGGCCGGACGGAGCTACTCCGTCCGGTCTTTTCTTTTCCCGGAGCCACGAAGTCGTGACGTTGACTTCGAGCAGGCTTCCCGACTATAGTGACGGTGCTTTGTTGGGCAGTGGACCTCATCTCTCGAGGAGATGACAGCATTGCTGCGAAGGCACCGCGGGTTTACCCTCATTGAGCTCCTCGTCGTAATCGCCATCATCGCCATCCTGGCCGCGATCCTTTTCCCGGTCTTTGCCAGGGCACGCGAGAAGGCACGCCAGTCAGGCTGTCAAAGCAACCTCAAGCAGATCGGCATCGCAGCCACGATGTACGCGCAAGACTATGACGAGACCATGGTTACCGCCTGGCGCATGACGAACAACCAGGACGGCACTACCTGGGCCGACATGCTCATGCCCTACATGAAGAACCTGCAGTTGCTCGACTGCCCCTCCAGCGGCTTGAAGGCCACGCTACTGGGCCCGACCACCTGGGGCGGCTACACCGTGAACCGCACTGCCCTTTCCTACGGTGCTAACGCTAACTACTATGGTGGCTATGCCGGAAGCGCCAGCGGTCCCACCGCCAATCGCCCGACGGGCATGAACATGTCCCGCATCCAGGCGCCGGCGGAGACCGTGCTGCACACCGACCACTACGGCAACTACGAAGCGGCCAGCCAGTACGATATCCAGGCCGCCTACACAGCGGTCCCCCTCAACACCTCAGATTACCGCCACAACGATCAGTCCAACGTGCTCTTCTGTGATGGGCACGTCAAGTCCATGAATCAGGGCTCCCTGACCGCTACCCACACCATCAGCGGCGTTGCCGTAAAGTACCTGTTCACGATCGAAGCCGACTAGAAGACCCTGACCCAACAAAGCAAGGCCGGACGGAGCTACTCCGTCCGGTCTTTTCTTTGCCTGGGTGTCCGGCTGCAGGCGTAAGGCAATCGTGACGGCACTACATTTCCGTTGACACGGGGCGGTCTGACGGGTATACATATAATGCTTTGTTGGGCATCCGATGACTCGTTCCCAGAAAGCAAAAGGAGATGACGGTAATGCACAGAAGTCGCGCGGGCTTTACCCTTATCGAACTGCTTGTGGTCATCGCCATCATCGCCATCCTCGCCGCAATCCTCTTCCCGGTCTTCGCCAGGGCTCGGGAGAAGGCCCGGCAATCGGCCTGCCAAAGCAACCTCAAGCAGCTCGGCGTCGCCTGCATGATGTACTTCCAGGACTACGACGAGACCACGTTCACCAGTTGGAGAATCAGCAACGACCAGAACGGCACGACCTGGGCCGACATGATCATGCCCTACGTCAAGAACCTCCAGCTCTTCGACTGCCCCTCCAGTGGCTTGAAGGTCGTCCTTTACACCAGCGCCACCTTCGGCGGGCAGACCGTCAGCCGCACCCTTCTGTCCTACGGCGCCAATGCCGCCTACTGGGGCAACTACGCCGGCAGCGCCAGCGGCCCTGCTGCGTGGCGCCCGTCGGGCGGTCGCTCCATGGCCACGATCATCGCTCCGGCAGAGACAATCCTGCTTACCGACTACACCGGTTCCTTCGAGGCGGCCGCCCAGTATGACGTCCCAGCCGCCTACACCGCGCAGCCTCTGAACGCTGCGGTCTACCGGCACAACGACCAGTCAGACGTGCTGTTCTGCGACGGGCACGTCAAGTCCATGAACCAGGGCTCGATCACGGCTACCCACAACATCAGCGGCGTCGACGTTAAGTTCCTGTTCACCTCTCAGGCCGACTAGTTCAGCCTCTCCGATACCCCCAACAGAGCAGAAGCCGGGCAGGGATATCCTGCCCGGCTCCTTCACACCCGGCAAGCGCTGCCTCTATCGATGACATGTGGTCTGCGGATGTTCGGGTCTAGCGCATCTACCAGCACGGGGGTGTGCAGACCAAAGAGCAACATCAGCCAGTGAGGGAGATGAGCACATGCGACGCAGAGGTACCGGTTTCACCCTGATCGAGCTGCTCGTTGTCATTGCCATCATCGCCATCCTCGCAGCCATTCTGTTCCCCGTCTTCGCGAGGGCTCGGGAGAAGGCCCGCCAGTCCGCGTGCCAGAGCAACCTCAAACAGATCGGCGTCGCCGTCATGATGTACAACCAGGACTACGATGAGACCACCTTCACGACCTGGAGGATCAGCAACGACCAGAACGGCACCACGTGGGCGGATATGTGCATGCCCTACGTCAAGAACCTCCAGCTCTTCGACTGCCCCTCTAGTGGCATGAAGGTCGTCCTCTACACCAGCGCCACCTTTGGCGGCCAGACCGTTAGCCGCACGATCATGTCCTACGGTGCCAACGCCTGCTACTGGGGCAACACCGCCGGCAGCGCAACCGGCCCTGCGGCGTGGCGCCCGACGGGCGGTCGCTCAATGGCCACGATCCTGGCCCCCGCAGAGACGGTTCTGGCCACCGACTACAGCGGTTCCTTCGAGGCCGCCGCCCAGTACGACATCCCGGCCACCTACCTCGTGCAGCCCGTGAACGCCGCGGCCTACCGCCACAACGATCAGTCCAACGTGCTGTTCTGTGATGGGCACGTCAAGTCCATGAACCAGGGCTCTCTCACGGCTACCCACAACATCAGCGGCGTCGACGTGAAGTTCCTGTTCACCTCTCAGGCCGACTAGCTACTCCTTCCAGTACCACCGAGCCTAGCAAGAGCCGGGCGGGTCCATCCCGCTCGGCTCTTCTGTATGCCTGGCAAGGCCCACGAAGGTACTCGGTGCTTTACTCCGCTGGAATTCTGGTGTATGGTATGCGCTCGGGTCGGTCAGGCCCAAGCGCTTCAGCAACCTGAGAGGACGATGTGGAGTATGCGACAGAGACGGTCCGGCTTTACCCTTATTGAACTGCTCGTGGTCATCGCCATCATCGCCATCCTTGCAGCGATCCTCTTTCCTGTCTTTGCCAGGGCACGCGAGAAGGCACGCCAGTCAGGCTGCCAGAGCAACCTGAAGCAGATCGGCCTTGCCGCTATCATGTACGCACAAGACTACGATGAGACCATGGTAACCTCCTGGCGCATCTCCAACGACCAGAATGGCACCACCTGGGCAGACATGCTCATGCCCTACATCAAGAACCTGCAGATGCTCGACTGCCCCTCCAGCGGATTGAAGGTCACCCTCTACACCAGTTCCATCTTCGGCGGCCAGACCATCAGCCGGGCCGCCATGTCCTACGGGATCAACGCTTGCTACTGGGGAGGCACTGCCGGCAGCGCCGGCGGTCCCGCAGCATCCCGGCCGAGCGGTTATAACATGGCCCAGATCAAGGCACCAGCCGAGACGGTCCTGCACACCGACTACAACGGCTACTGGGAGGCGGCTGCCCAGTATGACGTTCCGACTGTCTACACCGCACAGCCTCTGAGCACCTCAGCGTACCGGCACAACGACCAGTCCAACGTTCTGTTTGTCGACGGGCACGTCAAGTCCATGAATCAGGGCGCACTGACTGCGACCCATACCGTCAGCGGCGTTGCCGTGAAGTACCTCTTCACGATCCAGGACGACTAGACCAACAAGCCAGCCACTGGCATCACGAGCCGGACGGGAGACCTCCCGTCCGGCTCTTTCGTGTGCGCTCGTGGCTTGCCGGAGCGGTTTTGTGGTTTACAGGGGCCGCTTCGTGGTGTATTGTGTATTATAGGACAAGCAGGTGAGACGGCTTGTCACATCCACGAAGGAGATGGTGACTATGCTGGGCAGGCGTCAGGGGTTCACCCTCATCGAGTTGCTTGTGGTTATTGCCATCATCGCTATCCTCGCAGCTATTCTCTTCCCTGTCTTCGCTCGTGCGCGTGAGAAGGCACGACAGGCAGCGTGCCAGAGCAACCTCAAGCAGATCGGTATCGCCTCCACGATGTATGCACAGGACTATGATGAGACACTGGTGCGCGCGTGGCGCATGGTCAACGGCCAGGACGGCACCACTTGGGCCGACATGCTCATGCCGTACATCAAGAACACCCAGCTTCTTGACTGCCCCTCCAGTGGGAGAAAGGCCAACCTCCTTGGCCCCACCACCTGGGGCGGCTACACCTTCAACCGCACCAACCTGGCCTACGGCATCAACTCTGCTTACTATGGCGGCACGGCCGGGGCCGGCGGGCCGGCAGCGACCTATCCCAACGGCAGGAACCTGGCTCAGGTTCTTGCACCGGCGGAGACCGTCGAATTCACGGACTATTCCGGCACCTTCGAGGCCGCCAGCCAGTATGACATTCCGGCCGGCTACACACAGGTGCCGATCAGCACCTCCATCTACCTCCACAACGAGCAGGCCAACATCCTCTTCTGCGACGGCCATGTCAAGTCGATGAACCAGGGCTCACTGACCGCGACGCACACTGTCTCGGGCGTCGCCGTGAAGTACCTGTTCACCATCCAGGCCGACTAACCCAAACTCACCGACCAAGCAGAAGCCGGACGGGACCAGTCCCGTCCGGCTTTCTTGTTCCCCGTTACAGCTACCCGCCCTCAGACCACACCGTATCCTCTGCGGCTCTTGGGCTACCCCTTAATCCCCGTGAGTGTGATCCCCTGGATGAACTGCCGCTGCGTGAAGAAGAACAGCAGGATCATCGGCAGCACCACGATGGCCGAGGCGGCCATCAGCATGTGCCACTCCGTTCCCCCATGCTGACTCTGGTAGAACTGCAGTCCCAGGGACAGCGTGAACATCTTCTGGTCGGTGAGGTAGATCAGGGGCCCAAGGAAGTCGTTCCACACATAGAGGACGTGGAACAACGCCACCACGGCCAGCGCGGGCTTCGACAGCGGCAGAATCACATGCCGGAAGATCCCCAACTCTGAGCACCCGTCGATGCGGGCCGCATCCGAAAGCTCCTGAGGGATCGTCAGGAAGAACTGGCGCAGCAGGAAGATGTTGAAGGCGCTGCCGAAGAACGCCGGGACCCACAACGGCCGGAAGGTCCCGATCCAGTGCAGCTCGCGGAAGATCGCAAACACCGCGACCATCGTGACCGGGAAGGGCACCATCATGGTTGCCAGGGTCAGGGCAAACAGGAAGTCGCGTCCCTTCCATTGGATGCGCGCGAACCCGTAGGCAACAAAGGCGTTGGACACAACGCAGCCGATGACGCCCAGCACTGCAAGGTAGATCGTGTTGAGCGCATAGCGCAGGAAGGGGACGTAGCCGAGCTTGTCGCTGCCGTACTTGACGGCGTCCCAGTAGTTGTGCCACTCGATGGTCGACGGAATCCACACCGGCGGCATCCGCATGGTTTCCTCGATGGGCTTCAGCGAGGTGGACAGCATCCACAGCAGCGGGAACATGAAGACAAGTGATCCCGCTGCGAGGATCAGGTAGGTGAGGAGCCTTCCGGTTCGTGAGGTAACGGTCATCTGTGCGCCCACCGTGAGGGCAAAGGGTTAGTGTGGCGGTCCCTGGGCAAGGTCGCTCTTGCGCTGTTGTGTTGCGCGGTGCAGGGCGCTACATGCCGCCATAGTGCACGTGCCGCGACGAGACCTTCAGCGCGAGTAGGGTCAGCAACAGGATAAGGATGAACAGTATCCAGGCCATCGCACACGCATACCCCATGCGAAGGTAGGGGAAAGCGTTGTCGTACAGGTACATCGCCAGGAAGTAGATCGACCGCGCCGGCGCTCCGCTGGGCGATATGACATAGGGCACGGCGAAGGTCTGCAGCGTGCCGATGATCCCCATGATGAGGTTGAACAGGATCACCGGAGAGATGCTTGGGATGGTGACGTAGCGCAGCCTCTGGAGGTAGCTCGCACCGTCAAGCTCGGCGGCTTCATACAGGTGTACGGGGACGTCCTGGAGGCTGGCCAGGTAGATGACGATGGCATGCCCGACGGTCCACGCGCTCATCATCACGAGGGCTGGCTTGGACCATGCCGGGTCGGTCAACCATCCTGGCGGCGTGACCTTCAGGCCCAGCAGGCCGAAGGCGCTGGTGACAAAGTAGTTCAGCACCCCGTTCTCACCATTGAAGATCCACAGCCAGATGATCGCGAGCGCCACCATGGGGACCAGCGACGGCAGGAAGAAAATCGTGCGGAACACCGTCATCCCGCGAACGCCGGTGTTGAGGAGGAAGGCGAGTCCCAGAGAGACGACCAGACCGATGGGGATGCTCAGGGACGCGAAGACGAGGGTGTTGGCGAGGGCCTTCCAGAAAACCTCGTCGCTCATGAGGTCCGTGTAGTTCGAGAGCCCGATCCACTCCGGCCGCCGCAAGACCGAGTAGTCGCAGAAGCTTGCATAGAGGGAGAACAGGATCGGACCCACCAGGAACACCGTCGCGCCCAGGATCCAGGGCGAGGTGAACAGTAGCCCATTGCGGAGGTCACGGCGCTCGGAGGCAGTCATGACTGCACTAGATACGACATCGCAGGCCAATAATCCTCCATGATCTCGGCGCGGTTTGCTCTACCCGTGTGCGAGAACCTGAGCTTCCTCGGGTGCAGGGCTTGCAGAGGTCGACCCGCGGGTGAGCACCAGAATCGAGAGGACAGCCACGGCAAGCTGCGTCGATGATCCCAGGAGCCACCGCGAGCCCGGTAGGCCGTTGCTGAACCAGTCGTGCACCGGAGTGATCCAGGAGGTCGCTGGACAGGCATGCACCCACCCGTTGAGGGGAGGAACGTAGTCCATGAGGTCGGGCAAGGTCGCGAAGATGGCGGCGATGAAGGCCAGCCGGAACCCCGGCCGTCCACGCAGCAGCCACAGCACCAGCCCCAGGCCGACGAGAGTGTCGAACACTCCAAGTGCCATCATCGGCGCGTTGGGCTGACCGCCGGCAACGCCGAAGAAACCGCCACCATCCACATGGGGGATAGCGTCGAGGACGAAGTGGCTCACGAAGGCGACAGGCCAGGCCGCCCAGGGGCGTTTGAGGATCTTTCCCACAGCGGCGCCAGCCAGCATATGAGCGGTGACAAACAAGTCGTGTTCCTCCGGCAATAGGAGGGCGGGGCCAATCCTCGCCTTACCTGCGACGCTCTGTACGGTAGCACAGGTCGCGCCTTGGCACCAGTGTCTCGGCGCTATTTGACGCTGTATGGAGCCTTCGGTTAGAATATCGGATACGCTCCGCATACTCATGCGCGGAGCGCCTTTGTTTGGTTGGCGGGAGACCCAGATGCCCGCTGCATCACAGCAAGGGCCGCGCTACCCGGCCGTCCAGGGGTGGCCGACCTCCGAGGAGAACGAACACCCTATGCTACTGAGTGGAAAGAAAGGCGTCATCTTCGGCATCCGCAGCCACCGCACCATCGGCTACGCCATTGCACAGGCGGCCCTTGAGAACGGTGCTCAGCTCTGCCTCAGCTACCGGGGCGAGCGCGAGAGAGAGCGGGCCGAAGAGGCGGGCAGCGAGCTCGGTGGAGCCCTGGTACTGCCCTGTGATGTCACCAAGGACGAGGAGATCGAGGCCCTCTTCCAGACCCTCCAGAAGGAGTGGGGCAGCGTCGACTTCGTTGTCCACAGTGTGGCCTTCGCTCCTGGCGAGGATATGCAGGCAGGAATGGTCGGGACCTCACGCGAGGGCTTCAAGCTGATGAATGACATCAGCGCCTACTCCCTCGCAGCCGTCTCCCGCTATGCCGCGCCCCTGATGCCCAAAGGTGGCAGCATCCTCACCATGACCTACGTCGCCAGCCAGCGCATCGTCCCCTCGTACGGGCCGATGGGCGTCGCCAAGGCCGCCCTGGAGTGCGTCGTTCGCTACCTGGCCTCTGAGCTGGGACCGCAGGGCATCCGCGTCAACGCGCTCTCGCCTGGCCCAATCAGCACCCCGGCCGCTCGTGGTATCCCGCAGTTCACCAGCCTGCTTCGCGGTGTGGAGGCCTGCTCGCCCATGCACCGCAACGTGGAACTGCGTGAGGTCGGCAACGCCGCAGCCTTCATGCTCAGTGACATGGCCAGTGCCATCACGGCCGAGATCCTGCACGTGGACTGCGGAATGCACGTCTCCTAGTCGTCCGTCTCGGGAGACTCCCGGGCGTGGAAGGTGTTTACATCGGTACGGTCCTCGAGGAGCGGCTCTCCAGCACGACCGCCGGGTCAAGGGCCCGAGGTCCCAGCTTGAGGCCGCTCCGATGGTGCTGGGGCCACTGACCGCCTGCCCCCATGCCCTTGCGAAAGGTTCATGACATGGAACCCGCCCTTGCCGAGCTGAACCAGCGAATCGCGGAAGCCTCGGAGTTCGTCCCCGCCCTGCGGGAGCAGATGTCCCGCGTCATCGTCGGCCAGGACTACCTGGTGGAGAGACTGTTAGTGGCGCTGCTGGCCAACGGACACGTGCTCCTGGAAGGCGTGCCCGGTCTGGCCAAGACTCTCGCCGTCAAGACCCTGGCGCAGACCATCGACACCGGCTTCCAGCGCTTGCAGTTCACTCCTGACCTGCTGCCGGCCGATATCGTCGGGACGATGGTCTATGACGAACGCTCCCGCGAGTTCTTCGTCAAGAAGGGCCCGATCTTCTCCAACCTTATTCTTGCCGACGAGATCAACCGGGCGCCTGCGAAGGTGCAGAGCGCACTCCTGGAGGCCATGCAGGAGCGGCAGGTGACCATCGGCGGCGAGACCTTCCACCTGGAGGAGCCCTTTCTCGTTCTGGCCACCCAGAACCCCATCGAGCAGGAGGGCACATACCCCCTGCCGGAGGCCCAGGTTGACCGCTTCATGCTCAAGCTCAAGGTCAGCTACCCTTCCAAGGAGGAGGAGCTGGGCATCCTGCGCCGCTGGGCAACCCGCGAGGGTCCTCAGCCCCAGGCCGTCTGCACGGGCCAGGATATCCTTCGAGCCCGCGGGGTCGTCCACGACGTGTACATGGACGAGAAGCTGGAGCGCTACATCGTTGAGTTGGTCTGCGCCACCCGCGACCCGGCAGAAGCGGCGGCCGCCTCACGAGAGCGACTGCGCGACCGCCAGGATCTCACCAGGGAGCAGCGCTCGGCCTGGGAGCAGAGCGCGAGTAGTCTCGAGGCCTGCAAGGCGCTCATCGACTACGGCTCCTCGCCGCGTGGCAGCATCTACCTGACCCTGGCCTCGAAGGCCCTGGCTTTCGTGCAGGGCCGTGGCTACGTCATCCCGGATGATGTCGTTGCGTTGGCGCCGGACGTCCTGCGGCACCGAATCCTCCTCTCCTACGAGGCCGAGGCCGAGGGGCTCACTACCGACGACATCGTTGAGAGAACCCTGCGTACTGTCGCGATTCCCTGATCGCCGCACTAAGCGAAACCTGGGTAGCCCTGGCACATGCTTGATCAGCAGTCTCTTCTGAGAAGTGTGCGGCACATCGAGATCCGCACCGACCGCATGTCCGACGATTTCTTCGCCGGCGGCTATCACTCTGTCTTCAAGGGTCTGGGGCTGGAGTTCAGCGAGGTGCGTCCCTACACGGTCGGTGACGACGTCCGCAGCATCGACTGGAACGTCACCGCCCGAACCGGCACGCCCCATGTGAAGAGCTTCGTCGAAGAGCGCGAGCTCACCGTCGTCCTGATCGTCGATGCCAGTGGGAGCCTGGACTTCGGCTCACAGGAGCGCACGAAGGCCGAGTCGGCCGCGGAAGTCTGCGCGCTCCTGGCCTTCTCAGCGATCAAGAACAACGACAAGGTCGGCCTGATCACCTTCACCGACGAGGTGGAGCTCTTCCTGCCGCCGCGCAAGGGCCGTCACCAGGTTCTGCGCGTGATCCGCGAGGTCCTGGGTCCACAGCGGCGACACCGTCACACCGACATCTCTGCCGCCGTGGAATTCGCGACACGGACGCTGACCCGCCGCTCGGTGATGTTCGTGATCTCCGACTTCCGGGACAGCGGCTACCTGGACGCTCTCACCATCGCTCACAGGCGGCATGATGTGATCGCGGTCGACCTGTATGACCCGCGGGAGCACGACCTGGGATCTGCGGGCCTGATTGACCTCGAGGATGCGGAGACAGGCCGCCGGGTGCTGGTGGACACCGCGACCGGCACCTTCAAGCATGTTCACAAGATGATTGAGCAGCGACGGGCGGAGGAACGGCGAGCGAAGTTCCTCTCGCAGGGCATCGACCTGGTCTCGATCAGCACCGCCACCTCGCCCGTTGACCCGCTCGTGCAGTTTTTTGAGAAGCGTAGGCGACGCCTCCGTCGCTAGCCGATGCAGGCCCGCCCTGACTGTGGTACCGTCGCAGGGGCAGGCACACTGACCGACTTCCCAGGGGCTCGACACGTACAAAGCCTTCTACCAGACCTCCTCCAGGCCCTGGCTCTGACCTTCTATGCGCGCATACCCATCTCGGTTAGTGGCTGTTGCCTTCGCAGTGGGCGCCCTGTTGGCGGCCCAGGGCTTGGCCTGTGCCCAGACGAACGCCCCTCTGACCGCGACCGCCTCGACCGACAAACAGCGGATCACTGTTGGCGAAGTGCTGACCCTCAAGCTCCAGGTCACCTGCCCGACGGGAACGACGGTGTCCCTGGTCGAGCCGGCCCAGCATCTGGCGCCCTTCGAGATCCGCGACAGTTCCACCAGCTCACAACCTTCTGGGGACCAGACCGCCGTCACGCTCACCTACAAGCTGGCGATCTTCGAGGTAGGGGAGAGGGAGCTGTCCGGTCTGGAGCTCTCCTGCCGAGTCCCCAACAGCCAGTCGCCGCAGACGGTGAAGGTGCCCTCGGTCAAGGTCGCCGTCGTGAGCGTACTGACGGCCGATTCCCGGGAGATCAAGGACATCCGCGACCCGGTTCCGATCAAGATGGACACCGAGCAGTGGTTCCTACTGGTGCTCAAGATCCTGCTGGCGCTTGCTGTTCTGGTGGCGCTGGTCTGGTACCTGCGCAAGCGTCTCAGGCGAAGGCAGAGGGTCGCAGCCGCCACGCAGGAAGCCCTGACGGCCCATGCGAGGGCTCTGCGTGAGTTGGCGGCGCTCGAGGAAGACAGGCTCCTGGAGGCCGGCGCAGTCGTTGACTTCTACACGCGCCTGAGCACGATTGTGCGCGAGTACCTCGAGGCACGCTACGACGTCCCGGCGATGGAGCAGACCACCTGGATGATCCTGCGCGACCTGCAGCGCCGGCATGTGCCCTCCGAGGTGTGCGGGCGCTTCAAGGCCTTGCTGCAGGCCGCCGATCTGACCAAGTTCGCCCACCATCACCGCCTGGCGGGCGAGGCCGAAGCTGACCTGGACGAAACCCGAAGCCTGGTACAAGACACGAGCCTGGCTGCTGAGCCTGCCGGGCAGGAGGTCTCGGCGCCGGCGGAAATCTGAGGCCGACACCGGCACGCCAAACGCAATGATCCAATTCGCCTTTCCCTGGGCCTTTCTGGCCCTTCTGGTGGTCCCCTTCCTGGCATGGCGCATCCTGCGAGGGAACCATCGTCCTGCGGCGGCGGTCGTGTATACCGAGACGGATGGCCTGCCCATCCGCCGGGCTCAGGTGAGACCGATGGTGGCGGCCTGTGTGCCCTGGCTCCGCCTCTTCGGCCTAGTGCTGCTGATCGTTGCGCTGGCTCGTCCCCAGGGCCAGGGCTCAGTCGAGAAGGATACCAGCGAGGGCATCGACATCGTCCTGACCTATGACATCTCCGGCAGCATGTCGGCAGAGGACTTCCAGCCGAAGAACCGTTTCACCGTGGCCAAGGAGACCCTCAGCCGCTTCGCCCTGGAGAGTGAGAACGATCGGCTCGCGCTGGTGATCTTCGCCAGTCGTGCCTTCACCCAGTGCCCACTCACCCTGGACCACGAGATGGTCGCACAACTCCTGGAGCAGGTGCAGCAGGGGATGATCCAGGACGGGACGGCCATCGGCATGGCCATCGCCACCTCCGCCCAGCGGCTACGTGAGTCCAAGGGCAAGAGCCGGGTCATCATCCTCATGACCGACGGCGTCAACAACCGGGGCAAGATCGGCCCGGTCACCGCTGCCCGCGCCGCGGCAGCCCTGGGGATCAAGATCTACGCCGTGGGTGTGGGCAAGCCGGATGGCGGTCCTGTGCCGGTCAGCGACGGGCTCTTCGGCAAGCGCTACGTCCAGATCCCGATGGACGAGAAGACCCTCCAGAGGGTCGCTGAGACCACGGGCGGCAAGTACTTCCGTGCCACCGACGCCCAGGCCCTGGCGGGCATCTACAAGGACATCCGCTCGCTGGAGAAGAGCCAGTTCGAGCTCAGCAAGCGCCGGCCTGTCGTCGAGGAGTTCGCTCGTTACCTGTGGCCGGGGCTGCTCCTGGTGCTGATCGCCCTGGTGCTGGACTGCACCTATGCACGACGCACTCCCTGAGGGCCCCGGCTTGGTACGGCGGCCCCTCTGCAATGCCTGACTTGGGTAGGTCGACCTGATTTCGATGCCCGGTTATTTCTCGTGGCAAAACCCGTCTCTCCTGCGCTGGTTGTGGCTACTGCCACCGCTGGCTGCCCTCGTGTGGTTCGCCGTCGTCCAGCGCGAGTGGACCCTGCGAACCTTCCTGGGCGCCCGCTACGTGCCGGCCGACTGGCGCTGGCATCGTCGCCGACGACTCCTCAAGGGTGCGCTGGTGGTCTGCGCGATCGGCCTCCTGATCGTCGCCATAGCACGCCCGCGCATCGGCTCCGAGGTCCAGAAGGTCAAGCGCGTCGGCGCCGACGTGGTGTTCGTCATCGACACCAGCGATAGCATGTTGGCGCAGGACGTGAGCCCGAGCCGCCTCGAAGCGGCCAAGGAAGCTGCGCTCGCCCTGGTGGGACGTCTCGAAGGTGACCGGATTGGGGTCGTCGTCTTTGCGGGCAGCGCCTACATGTACTCTCCGCTAACCCTTGACCACGACGCCGTGAGCATGTTCGTCTCGAGCATCGAACGCGGTTCGGCGCCGGCGCCCGGGACCGCCCTTGATGGCGCCCTGGGCTCGGCGGTGCGCCTCCTGAGCAAGGCCGAGGCGAAGTACCGCGCCATCGTGCTTTTCACCGATGGGGAAGACCAGGACGAGAATGATCGGATTCCCTCGCTACAGAAGGCTCACTCTGAGGGGATTCGGGTCCATGTGGTCGGCCTGGGAGGCACCCAGGGCGAACCCATCCACCTCCCGGCGGAGGAAGCTGCGACCCCGGACGCGAACTCGCCCGAGGGAATGCTGGACCAGCTCTTCGGTACCGCGAAACCGTCCCAGTCTTCCTCGGCCTTCAAGCGCGACGCCGAGGGCAAGGTCGTCATGACCAAACTCAACGAGAAGCTCCTCGCCCGAATCGCCAGGGAGGGCGACGGGGTTTTAGTCCGCAGCTCGGCCAGTGGCACCAACATCGACCGCATCTATCAGGCCATCGGGGGGATGGAGGGCGCTGTGGCCGGCACCTACCAGTTCACGCAGTATGCCGAGCGCTTCCAGTGGCCGCTGGGGATCGCCCTGGTGCTGCTGATCCTGGAGATGCTCATCTCGCATGCCCCCGCCAACGGAGGAGGTCAGAGCAATGGCACGAGCAAACCGTCCGAGTAGGACGCGTCGGCTGGTCCTCGCGTTGGCGGTCGTCCTGAGCCTACCTCTGGTGCTGGGCTTCAGCCTTCCCGGCGAGTTCGCGCGCCTCATGAACGCCGGCGACCACTCCTACGCAAAGGGCAAGTTCAAGGAAGCCCTTGCCCGGTACACTCAGGCCTCCCAGCTTCGCCCTGAGGATCCGCAGGCGCTGTTCAACCGTGCAGCAGGCCAGTTCCGGGTCTCGAGCTACCAGAAGGCGCTGGCCGACAACGACCAGGCCGCCCAACGAGCGCAGGGGAAACTTCGCGAGTACGCCGAGTACAATGCAGGGAACTGCCTCTACAAGATGCAGCGCCTGGACGACGCCATCGAGCGGTACAAGCGGGCCCTCACCCTCGATCCGGACGACCTGTGGGCCAAGCACAACCTTGAGATGGCGATGCGCCAGAAGAACCAGCAGAAGGACAAACAGCAGCAACAGCAGCAGAACCAGAATCAGCAGAAGTCGTCCCAGAAACAGGACCAGAACCAGCAGGACAAGCCGCAGAACAACCCGTCCCAGGACCAGCAGAACCAGCAGCAACAACCCGAGCAGAAGCCGCAGGACCAGCCCAAACAGCAGCAACCCTCGCAGGCAGATCAGCAGCCGCTGAACGAGCAGGAGGCTGCACAGCTCCTGAGCTCGCTGTCCCGCGACGACGCCGAGCTTCAGAAGTCCATCCGCCGTGCGCCACTCACGCCTGAGCGCCCGACCAGCAAGGACTGGTAGCCGTGAATGCCGTTCCCGGCCGCGACAATCCGGCTCCCGGAACCTGTCGGCACCTTGCCACTCCGGTGTTGCTGAGCCTTCTTGTGCTGGTCCTTTCGCTGCCGGCCCTAGCCGAGCCGAGCTTCCAGGCGGAGGTCGATCGCAACAGCCTGTCCACCGATGATGTGCTGTTTCTCTCTGTCACCCTCACCCTCTCGGGCGGCGACGATGGGGGAGAGCCGGAGCTTTCGCCCACCAAAGACTTCGCCGTCCTCGGCACACCGCAGCGTCAGGACGGCTACAGCATGGTGAACACGCAGATCACCCGCTACTCCCAGCGCGTCTTCACCCTTCAGCCACGACGAACCGGAATGCTGACCGTTCCTTCCGCGACCGTGACCGTCAACGGCAAGACACTCCACACCGCGCCGATTCGCGTCGAGGTCACCAAGGGCAGTGCGGCCTCCGTCGCGCCTGCGTCTCCCTCTTCCTCCTCGGGTCGCGCACCTTTCGAGGGGAACCCGGACTTCGCCATCCAGGTCCGTGCGGACCGGCGTGAGCTCTACGTGAACGAGCAGCTTCTCCTGAGCGTGGACTACTACACGGGAGTGCCGGTGCCCGAGGACCTGGGACAACGGACGCCGATCGCCGAAGGGTTCGTCGCGGAGTCCCTTACCAGTCCCCGTCCGGAGCATGTCGTGGTCAACAATATGGATTACGGGCGACTGACCCGGCGCTGGGCGCTCTTCGCAGCCTCCCCGGGGAAGAAGACGGTCAGTGCGGCTCCGGAGACCATCGCCACCACGATGAGCTCGGCCACCCGCGAATACCGCAGCAACACCCTTGAGATCAGCGTGAAACCGCTCCCGACGCCGCCCGAAGGAACCCACTTCAGCGGAGCCGTCGGCTCCTTCACCGTCCAGCTTCAGGCCGAGAAGCAGCAGGTGAAGGCCGGCGAGGGTCTCACTGTGCGCGTCATCGTCGATGGTGTGGGCAACCTGCGATCGGTCAGTGCGCCGCCCCTCGACCTGGGAGACGCCTGCAAGGTGTACGCCTCGGGCGAGAATCGCAAGGTTGAGCCCCGCTCGCTGGGGTCGCGCGAGGCAATCGGCGGCCGAGCGGAGTTCGAGTACCTGGTCGTCCCGCGACGCTCGGGAACTCTGGAGATCCCTGCGCTGAGCTTCGCTTACTTCAACCCTGACTCGGGGCGCTATGAGACCACGCGCAGCGATCCGGCGCGGGTCAACGTCACTCCCGGTGAGGTCCTCCAAGAGCCCGCCGCGACCTCGCAGGAGGCGACGCTTCGCCATATCCATGCCGAGCACCCGCGGCTCGTGTCGCGCTCACCACGCGCGGTCATACCCTTCGTCCTACTGGTGGCCCTGATCTGTGTGGGCAGCGTAGTGTGGGCGGGCTGGCGGCGGATCGACACCGATCGACGCCTCGCGGATCCGCTCAGGGCAAGGTCGCTCGTAGCTGGAAGGGCTGCACGGAAGGCCCTGGCGGCTGCGGAGGCAGCCTCCGGCGAGAGCTTCTACGAGGAACTCGGCGACGGCGTCTACCGCTATCTGGCCGACAAGTTCGGGCTACCAACGGCCGGCGTCTATGGAGAGGCACTTCGTGAAGCCCTCCTGCAGCACGGTGTTGATGCTTCGCTTGCGGAGGCCGCCCGTGATCTTGTCGCCACCTGCCATCGGTGTCGGTATGCCCCGGCCGGGATGGCCGACACGCCTCGAGAGCAGGCTCTGGCGCAGGCACGGCAGCTCCTTGACGCCCTGGAACAGGGGGTGCGCTCATGAGGCGGGTGCGCCCTTGCGTACGGCCAAGCGCTTTCGCGATTCTGCTGACCCTTGGTGTCTGCCTGTCATACTCAGCCCCGGCCCTGGCCGCAGACCCGTCCGCGCAGTTCCAGGAGGCCAACCGCCTTTACAACGCTGCAGACTTCGCCGGTGCTGCCGCGGTCTATCAGCAGCTTGCAGAATCGGGTCAGGCGGGCGCCGACGTCTGGTACAACCTCGGTAACTGCTATGCCCAGGAGCAGCAGTATGGCCGTGCGCTGGCTGCGTACCAGGCTGGTTGCCGTGTTGCTCCACGCGATCCAGACCTGCTCAACAACATCGCTCAGGTCCAGACGCTACGCGGCGATGTTCCGCCCGTGGTCCCTGCCTCGTGGCTCGGGGCGCTGTCTTCGGGAGTGTTGTCCCGTTTCACCCTCAACGAGACGATTGTGGGGACGCTTCTGCTCCTGATGCTCTGCGCGGCGCTCGCTCTGGCCTACCTTCTGCGCATCGGGCGGCCACGACGCGTCCTGGTGGCCCTTGGCGGCTGTGGCCTTCTGCTGGTACTCGCCGTGAGCGCCTGCACGGGGAAGTACCTGCGCGAGTACGTTCACCCCATCGGGTTCGTCGCGGTTTCGCAAGCCGGCCTGCGCTCTGGTCCCGGCGAGCACTTCGAGAGTGCCGGTTCGCTGGCCGACGGTACCCAACTGGACATCACAGGCGAGTCCGGCCAGTGGTTTGAGGTCAGAAGGCCGGAAGGACATCGTGCGTGGATCACGAAAGCCGAGGTAGCCAGGTACTAGGCCCCTGATCGCCAGTGGGGCCGTGACCGCTGCACCCGTCGAGACCGACGGGATCGCCGGGAGGCGTGCCCCACGAGCCGCCGTCTGGAGCCCTACTACTACGTCGTTGCGGGTGTCTTGCTGCAGGGCCTCTCACCGGTCCTGACCAAGATGCTCTTGCAGCACGGCCTCTCCAGCGAGACGGTGGTCACCGCTCGCTATCTTCTAGCCGTTCTCGTGCTGCTCCCCTTCGGCGTTCCGAGCATGGGGTGGCGTACGCCTGCAGGACCACCTAGACCCCGCGACTGGGCAGCTCTCATTCTGGTCGGCGCACTCGGGTCCGGCGTCGGTGCGCTGCTCTTTACGGCGGCCCTGAGGTACTCCTCTGCCGGCATCGTCAACTCCATCTCCAAGACCGCGCCGATCTTCGTCGCCTTCCTCGGCTACCTGACCTTGCGTGAACGCATCAGCACTTCGCGCCTCCTGCTTGTGGGCGCGATGGTCGGGGCCGACCTACTGATCGGCGTCGGTGAGCTGGCCTACGGACAGGCCGAGGTCCGGACGCGACTCCTGGGCGACCTGCTCGCCTTGCTGGCCGGGATCACCCGCGCCACCTCGGAGATACTCGCCAAGGGTGCACTCCGGCGCTTTGCTCCCTCTACCGTGACCTTGTGGCGTTTCCTCAGCGGCCTACTCGTCACCGGCGGCGTTGCCCTCTACACGAACACCTGGCGCGGTCTTCTGCAGCTTGGCCTGTCTGACTTCGGCTTGCTGCTCCTCCTGGGAGTCGTCTGCACTGCGGTCTCCATGTACCTATACTACCGCGGGACGGCGGCGATCCCGGTGCACGTGGCCGTCAGTCTGCGAATCCTCGGCGCCATCGTCACCGTGGTGCTGTCCTGGGTCCTCCTCGGCGAAACCCTCAACCTGTACCACGTGATGGGGATGGGCCTGCTCATCTCCGGGGCGTACCTGCTGGTCCTTCGCACAGCGCGCGAAGAGCCGGCACCAGCAGCCGAGGCGGGGGAGACAACTGCTGCGCCGCCGACAATGGCTCGTCCCGAGCGCATCAGGGTCCGCCTAACTCTGCTCGTCTCGGCCTTTCTCGTCGCCACCGTTGCCCTCTCGACGGGTCTCTCTGTGCGCCACGCAAACCAGATGGTTCAGGAGCAGACCAGGCTGACCATGGGCAAGGTCGCGTCAGTCCTCGTGCAGCTTGCGAACCTGGAGGACCCGCCGTCGCGCCAGGCCATCCAGCAGTACCTGAGCCGAGTAGTCCGCCACCGTATAGAGAATGAGGCCTATTCGGTCGAGATCGTCTATATCGCCATGATCGGGCCGACCGGAGGCCTGGTCGCCTTCGCCCTCAACGAAGACTTGGCCCTGGTCGATGCAAATGGGAACCCCTACCGTGTCGGGGATGCCGACGCGGTGCGCCGTCTGCTCGCTATGGCCGACAACGGTCAGCTCGCGCTCAGCAACGACATCATCCCGGTATCGGCGGTCCTTACCCGCCCGGGCGACGACACCGGCCCTCTCGCGACGGTGGAGATCGGGTGCAAACGCAGCATCGCCAACCGCGTGATCGCCGAAAGTGTGGCACGAAGCACCGTGATGGTGCTCCTTCTCACCGCCCTTGGAGTGCTTCTCGCAGCACGGAGCGTCAGACGCTTCACGCACCCAATCGAGCGCATCGCGGCGGCCATGCAGAGGATGTCCGGCGGCGAACTAGACCTGCCGCTGTACTCTGAGGGGCACGGGGAGATCCGCCAGATCGGCGACTCCCTTCAGACCATGCGCGACAACCTGCAGATGGGTGGCGCAGTAAGGCACGCCCTGGTGCGCTACATAACCAACCAGATCACCGCCGGGGGCGCGCCGGTGCAGGCGCAGGCGACCGACGCCCCCTTTGGAGCCGCTCTGCTCTTTGTCGAGGTTCCGCGGGTGCCTGCTTCCGGCCAGCCGCTGGGCCTCAAGGCGCTTTCCGACTTCGTCGACCGCACCGTTGCCGTCGTCCTTCGCAACGACGGCCAGATACTCACCTACGCCGACGGCTTCCTCGTGATCCGCTGGCCGACGGAGGGGGAAGAGGACCTGCTCTGGGCTGTCCTGGCTTCCCAGTCCATCAAGGAGGCACTCTCGCCGTCTCTGGCCGCCCTGGGAGCCGTCTCCCGGCTTGGCCTGGCGGTCGCCACGACCGAGGACCAGAACGAGAGCACCTCGCTGCTTGAGGCGGTCCGCAAGCGCACCCTTGGGCAGCAGCCGGTGACGCAGCCGGGCGCCCACGTGCTGCTGAGCGAGCGTGTCGCCCTCCTGGTGGACCCCTACGTCGTCGCCCGGCGGCGCGGTGAGGAGCCGGTGTGGCAGCTAATCGGCATCGCCGAAGAGCCGGCTCTCGAAGATCTGGGCGATCTTGAGGGCACCTGAGCACATTCCTGGGCCGGCACGAAGGTCCCATACGTCCCGACGCGGAAGCTATACCCGAGAAGGAATCTCCTAGTGGTGTGAGCATGCCCAGACTGCGCGTGGTCAGTCTCGCCGCGATTCTCGGTCTCCTCTGTCTGGTCCTCTTGCTGACCGGCTGCCCCAAGCCGACTGAGCAAGAGCCGATCCGCGTTGTCGTGAGCGATGACAGCCAGTCGCGGGACGAGCGTCCCTCCGGGGCCAGTGTCGCCGAACTGGCCAAGCGCGAGGGCGAACTGGCGTGGTACACGTCTCTGCCCGACGAGCCGGCCCAGAAGTTCCTCGAGCAGTTTGAACGCAAGTACCCGGGCATCACCGCGCGATGCGTGCGCGAATCCACCTTCGACATCATCCAGCGCATCCAGTCTGAGATCGACAACGGCAAGGTGCTGGCTGACGTTGTGCACGTTCTTGACGTCGCGCCCTTCGTCAAGCTCAAAAAGCAGGGACAGCTACTGCGCTACGAGTCCCCCGAGGAGCGCTCCATCCCGCCCCAGTACAAGGACCCCGGGATCTGGTCCGCCTTGCGCTGCGTAGCCCTCTGCATGGCTTACGATCCGAACCGCGTCCCTGATTCGGAGGCGCCGCGGACCTGGACCTCCTTGCTCGATGACCGATGGCGGGGCAAGATCGCGCTCAAAGACGCGCAGACGGCCGGCTCGGCCTACGCGCACTACTACTTCCTGCGCGAGCTCTACGGCGTTTCCTACTGGCGGTCGATGGCAGCGCGTAGCCCCAAAATCTTCAAAACTGCCGAAGAAAGTATGAAAGCTCTCAAGAGCGGTGACGTCGCCATCGTCGCCGGTGCCATGGACTACACCATCCATGACGAGAACGCGCCGGACACACCAATAAGAGCGGCCTGGCCGACCGATGGGGTGCCGCTCATGCCTGGACCGGTGGCCATTCTACGGTCCGCGCCGCACCCGAACGCCGCTCGACTGTTCATGGACTTCGCACTCTCGGAGGAGGGCCAGAGGGCCCTGCGGGACCTCCTGGGAGCCTATTCGGTGCGGTCCGACGTGCCGCCGCCTGAGGGATCCCCGAACCTCAAGGACCTGCATATCCTGGCCCCGGCCGGTGGGTGGGACCAGTACGCGCTCAGCCAGGATACCTTGAAGGCCGAGTACACCGGCCTGTTCCATCCAGGCTCTGAGTAGGGCAGGCCTCGCGCTGCGTTCCGCCAAGGCCCGGTCTGGTTCATCGAGCGCACGGGGGCGCTGGATCGCATCCCCGGTCTCCGCAGTATCTGCCCTTGGTCGGTAGTCCTCTGGCGCTCCGGATGCCGATCGTCGCACCCCTCGGAGCCATCAACTGCGGGGAGCGAGGCATGGAGCCCCTCTTGCGTTGAGCCCGGCATCAGGAGGCTGGGTGAGAGGCCCTGAACCCGGCAGGCTTGCCAGGCGTCATGTGTCGTATAATCGCAGTTATGTAAACTCCGCAGCCCGAGAACACCATCCAGCCGCGCAGAGCTCATGGTCCTGCTTCCCGCTGCCTCAGCATCCCCAGACACGCACTTTCCGGCGCCAATCACAGAGCAAGCGCCAGTGACGCCTAGTCCTGACGCCCCTCAGCCGACCACCTGCGCACCGCGACAAGAACCCGACCGGTAGGCCCGCGGCCTCGAGCGGTCGCACGCCGCCGTTTCCGGCACACGCCGGCGCTCTCACAATCACCGGCGCTCTCGCGCTCCACTAGCTATCACTGGAGCCCACAGCGCTTCCAGTATATTGAGCGGTCCGACAGCCGCCGGCAATCGCGGCGCCTTCAGCGCTCTCGTACCTGCCGCGGGCGCTTCTGAAGACTCGTTCGGTCTGGTACCAGCACCAGAGCCCACACGGGCCGTCGTGACGCATCAAGGTGGCGCTCCTGACCCAAGCAGCTTTGGTTACGTCGCGCCCAGTTCGGCCGGGCTCGGTCCTGGTTCTTCTGCAAGGGTCCTGGTACGCGCCGGACGTCCCGTCCATGACCACTTGAGCGCTTCGGGGCCTTCGTCGGCCCACCCCACTGACAGAACGGGCGCTTGACCACGCCTCCTGGGGTCACGGTGCCTTTCTCGGCCCTGGGTTCGGGCCCTACGGGAGCTCCCCGCAGTCTTTCTCAAGGCCATTGACCAGCACTCAAGACCTTCCTCGACCTTGATGAAGGCTCAAGGCGTCTTGATATCTGCTCACGCCTCAATTCTACCCTACATTATGGTGGTCATGTAGATATGGCCGTTGCGTCACAACTGATGCAGCAAAAGGGGCGGCAACGCCGTACTGCCGTTGCCGCCCCTTAGTTCTCTGGGCCGGGATAGGGGGTGCTCTCCCCTACTAGATCTCGTCGGGCCAACCGTGCGGATCCAGCTTCTCAAGCCGCGCAGCCTTCTCCAACAGCCCTGGCGGCGGCGTGTGCTCGGGATGCCGCTTGAAGTAGTCGATCATGGCTGCCGCGATGCCCTGTTCAGCCAACACCGAGCAGTGCATCTTGACCGGCGGCAGCCCTCCGAGGGCCTCCACGACGGTCTTGTTGCTGACTCGCAGGGCCTCGTCAAGGGTCTTGCCCTTCACGAGCTCAGTGATCATCGAACTGGTCGCAATCGCTGCGCCGCAGCCGAAGGTTTTGAACTTGATGTCCGTTATGGTCTGGGTTCCCGGGTCGATCTTCAGCGTCAGGCGCATCATGTCCCCACACTTGGGGTTACCGACGTCGCCCACGCCGTCCGGGTCCTCGATCTCGCCCATGTTGCGCGGATTCTGGAAGTGCTCCATGACCTTTTCTGAATACATGCCGATCACCTCTGGTGGTGCGTAACCTGACTATATGATAACGGGAACCGGCTGTCAACCGTCTTGGTGGCCCGCGGCGGCAGGCTCTAGGACGACCGAGTCTCCGGCCACCACTTGCGGCAGACCCTCTCGATCCACTCGAGCCCCGCACGCGTGACCTCGCGGTCTACATCCAGTGAGAAGTACACCTCGAAGGTCACCAGCGCCTCGGGATTCGTCGCGAGAACCGCCCCAAGGACGCGCTCCAGGTCGATCCAGCCGGCCTCTGCGTCGTGGTCCGGGTGCGCTGGGTACTTCCGCAGCCGCCCCTCCTCACGTAGCGTCGCGAAATCGAAGTCTGAGGCCACCTGGTTGTTGTACACATGCAGGGAGCCGATGCGTGGTGCCAAAGCCCTGGCGAACTCCTCGACCTCGAACCCGTACTTCGCCCCATCGAAGGCGGCATGGCCCACATCGAGGCAGATGCTCGTCAGGTCGGCCGGCAGGGCCTCCATCAGGGCCCTATAGTGCTCAGGCCGGCACAGAAGCGGCTGCCCCATCATGTTCTCGAAGTGAAGCGGCACCCCGACCTGCCTGGCTACCTCGACCAGCCGCAATGCGCCCTCGGTCGCCACCTCAAGAGCCCGCTGCTCGGTCCATCCCGGCGGCACAGGCTCATCCAGGACACCGACAGCCCGCTGCAGGTGCACAACCAGGTGTCGTGCGCCTAGCTCCGCGGCCTGAACAAGTTCGCGCTCCATCAGCGCCAGCGACCGTTGGCGTCGCTCCTCATCGGTGTCAAAGACCGAGGCATGCAGGGGGTAGTCATCCAGGCCGCAGTCGCGGAACAGTGGGCAGTGAACGCTGATCTCCGCACCCATTCGCTTCAGCGCCTCGCGGGTCGCCTGCTCCTCCTCGCGGTGCAGGATGACCAACTCGATCCGCTGGAGCCCGTAGCTCTCGATGCGGAGGAGGTGCTCAAGTCTGGCGGAGACCATTCCGATGCGGCGGTCCAGTTTGTGCTCTGCTTGCGTCATGTTCATCCGATCCATGTATGCTCACGGGGTGTCAGACCCACAACCCGAGGAGGTCAGAGCCCACAGCGTGAAGGTGAGCTGCATGACCTTGGCGAATTCACCGCCTGTTGCTTTACCTCCTCCCCCTTCTGAAGGGGCTGGGAGGCATTCATCCTGGCTCACTTCGGGAGCAGAACCCGCCATGACCACATCGACCCGACGTGTACTGCCGCTGGCGTGCTTGCTCATCCTCCCGGTCTTGGCAAGCGCCGGGGAACCGGCACACCTCGCTGCCACTCAGCTACCTTCCGGGCCCGTCCTCTGCCTGCCGGTGAGCGGTGACGCCCTCTTGCACCAGCGTCTGGACCTCGATCTAGCTGCCGGAGCCAACATTCTTGCCTATCCCTTCGGCCGTCTCGAGGTGGCCCTTGATGCCCTCGAGGTGCAGCCCGTATCGCCCGCGACGGGCCTGACTCTCTCCGAGGTGTCCCTTGCTCCGGATGCCCGTGATACGGCAGTCTGGCAACTCACGGCCGACAAGGCCTGCCATGCCACGCTCCAGCTTCGCCATCCGCTCAAGGGCCTTGAATGGCGCCTTGAGTACGCGGTCACCTTCAGCCGCGACGCCCGGACCTGCTCTGTGGCCGCGAACCTCGTGGTCACCAACCGCAGCAAGCTGGTCTTCGACAACGTCGTGCTCCGCCTGCCCGGGGGCCAGCAACTCCAGACGGCGCTGGCCCAGAACGAGACCTTCCAGAAGCAGCTCTTCGTGGCCGAGAAGGTCGCCTGCGAGCCCATGACCGTCTACGACACGGCGCGCTATGGTGCCGCTGTCGCTGCCGTCGTGCGTCTGCCGCGCACCGGTGACGATCCCTTCAGCGCCGGGCTGCTGACGGCGGGCAAGGTGCGCTTCTACTCCGGCGACGACACCCATTCGTACTTGGGCGAGGACAACCTGCCTCTGGTCGCACCCCATGAGCGCGTGGACCTCAAGGTCGGGGTCGTGCCCGAGATCACCGCAACGCGCAAGGTCGCGAAGACCTCCCAGCTCGATGTGAAGACCGATATCCGCGACAAGCTCGCCCTCTACAACCAGGAGGACGACATCGAGGTGGAGCTTCGCAATCAGCGCAAGACCCCGGTCTCACTGATCCTGCGCGACAAGCTGGATGGTGACTGGAGCCTCCTGCGCCCGTCGGTTCCCGGGACGCGCCTTGATGCCGATGTGGTTGAGTTCGCCATCAGCCTGGAGCCCGGTGAGGTCCGCAAAGTCACCTACACGGTTCGCCGAGCGAACCAGCAGCCTTAGCAACCAGCAACTCGTGGCAACCCAGCAGAGACGGGCTCAGCGTCGGTTACCCCTGGCGCCCGCTCGCTTGCGCTCTTGCCGCCAGTCAAACCTTGGAGGGTATCTATGTCCGCTGTACGTGTTGGTTTCGTTGGCGCTGGGATGATGGCCCAGGTCGCCCACATCCCAGGCTTCCAGCAAGCTTCGGGGAGCGAGGTCGTCGCTATCGCCTCAACGCGCCCGCAGCTCCTGGCCCAAGTCGCAGACCGCTTCGCAATCCCGCGGCGTTACGAGTCGCATCGGGAACTTGCCGCAGACCCTGACATCGATCTTGCCGCCGTGATCGCGCCCCCGGAGCTGAACGTCGCCTACTGTCTTGACCTACTTGAGGCCGGCAAGCACGTGTTCTGTGAGAAGCCCGTCGCCCTGTGCGTAGCGGATGCGCAGCGCCTCGCGGACGCAGCCAAGGCCAATGGCCGACAGTTGATGGTCGGGTTCATGAAGCGCAGCGATGCCGGCGTCCAGGCTGCCAAGGCCCTCGTGGACCAGTGGCTCGAGACCGGCGAAGCGGGCAAGTTCATCTATGCTCGCGCCCACTCCTTCACCGGCGGAGACTGGCTGGGGAACATCGCCAGCCTCCTCCCCACTCTCAAGACCGACGAACCGACGACCCCGAAGCAGCGCACCAAGGGGCCCGACTGGCTGCCGGAGCGCTACGGCAAGGAACCCCTGACCTTCGCCAGCGCCTACTACGCCTTCAACCACGTCCACAGCCACGACATGGACCTGCTGAACCACTTCCTGGGCAGTGACTTTGAGGTCGTCTACGCCGACTGGAGCCGACCCGCCCGTCTCGCCCTCTTTGACTTCGCGGGCAAGCAGGCAACCCTGGAGATCGGCGGCCCCATGCCCAACAACCGCTGGGACGAGGAGATCAAGCTCTACTTCGAGCATGGCTGGGTGAACGTCCAGCTTCCACCGCCGATGCTCATCAACGTTCCCGCCACGGTGGAGGTCTACCGAATGACCGGCCAGCAGGAGCTTGCCGACGTGCGCGCTCCCTACAGCTGGTCCTTCCTGCGCCAGGCCCAGAACGCGGTGGACGTGGTCGCCGGAGACGCTGAGCCGATCTGCACGATTGAGGACGGCGTAGCCCAACTGCGCATGACCGAGGCCATCTTCCGCGCCTTGCCCGCCTGAGCTCCCACCGTCAGCACTGAGTATGAGAAAGGGGCACAGGTCCTTGCGACCGGTGCCCCTTTCGCGCTATCTGTGTCCGCCTCTCCAGGCCGGCTCCCGCCCCAGGCTTTCGTGCCTCTGCGTGCCTACTCGAAGTCCTGGATCTGGTAGTTCGGAGCCTCTTCCGTGACGATGATATCGTGCGGGTGGCTCTCGCGCAGACCGGCAGCGGTGATCTGGTAGAACTCGGTCTCGGTCTTGAGGCCTTCGATGCTGCGCACGCCGCAGTATCCCATGCCGGAGCGTAGGCCGCCCACAAGCTGCAGCACGACCCCTGACAGCCGGCCCTTGTAGGCGACACGACCCTCGAGGCCCTCGGGGACCAGTTTCTCGTCCTCCACGTTCTCCTGCATGTACCGGTCGCGGGCGCTCTTGCGCTCCTTCATGGCTCCGAGCGAGCCCATGCCGCGATACACCTTGTAGGTGCGACTACGGTACAGGACCGTCTCGCCGGGGCTCTCCTCGGTGCCCGCGAACAAGGCGCCGATCATCACGCAGTCGGCTCCGGCAGCGATGGCCTTGGCGATGTCGCCGGAGAACTTGATCCCGCCGTCAGCAACGATGGGGATATCGTACTCACGCGCGACCTCAACGGCATCGGTGATGGCAGTGATCTGCGGCACACCCGAGCCCGACACCACACGGGTGGTGCAACTGGCCCCAGGCCCAAGCCCGACCTTCACCGCATCGGCGCCCGCCTTGATGAGGTCTCGGCAACCCTCGGCCGTGGCGATGTTGCCGCCAATGATCGGGATGTGCGGGTACTTCTCCTTCAGCCGCGTCACCATGTTGAGAACGTTCATCGAGTGACCGTGGGCCGCGTCGACCACGAAGGCGTCGACGCCGCGGTCGGCCAGGGCCGCCGCTCGTGCCGGGCCTTCCGCACTGGTTCCTACCGCAGCCGCGACCCGCAGGCGGCCCAGTTCGTCCTTGCAGGCATCCGGAAACTGGGCGACCTTCTCGATGTCCTTGATCGTGATGAGGCCCCTGAGCATGAAGTTCTCATCGACGACCGGCAGCTTCTCGATCCGGTGCTGGTGGAGGATCGCCTTGGCTTCCTCCAGCGTGGTGCCCTCTCCGGCCGTCACGAGCCCTTCGACGGTCATGGCCTCGCGTACCGGCTTCTCCATGTTCGTCTCGAAGCGCAGGTCGCGGTTGGTGAGGATGCCGACGAGCTTCCCGTCCTGGGTGATCGGGAGGCCGGAGATCTTGTACTTGGCCATCAGGGCCTCGGCCTCGCCCACCTTGGCGTCGGGGCTCACGGTTACCGGGTCGACGATCATCCCGCTCTCAGACCGCTTCACCCGGTCCACCTCTAGAGCCTGCTGCTCGATGGACAGGTTCTTGTGGATGACGCCGATGCCCCCTTCGCGAGCCAGCGCGATGGCCAAAGCAGACTCCGTGACCGTATCCATAGCCGCGCTCACCAGGGGGATATTCAGGCGGATGGTCTTGGTGAGTCGCGTGTGCACATCCACCTGGGTCGGCACCACGTCTGACTTTCGCGGGGCCAACAGCACATCGTCGAAGCTCAGCGCAAGCCTTGGAGCCTTGCTCATCTGGCGTCACCTCTCGGCAGTAGTAGCCCGCCACCCTTCGGCGGACCCCCGTTCCTCACTCACATGTGTCGTACAAAGCGCGAACGCCCTCAGCTCGAAGGCGTTAGCCTGAGGGTCGTGTTTTGCCTACCTGCACAGCAGCGCTGCTCGTTCAGCGGCGGCCGAACTTGCGATCGAAGTCAGCGATGTGCTGTGCCTTCCAGGCCTCATCCTCGGGGTCATCAAAGGCGATGCCCTTCCAGATCAGCTCAGTGTAGTCCTGCGGACGCTTGAGCAGCGCCAGCAGTTCGGGCGTCTTGCCCACATGGTACAACCCCTCGCCCTTCACGAGCCCAAGCTCCGGAACCTCGGCGCACCGTGCGACTCGCAGCTTCGGCACCGCACCGCCGTACCGGGGGTTCTTCACCCAGCCGCGATCCAGCGTGTTGTACCAGGCGAAGCCCTGGCAGCGCTCGCAGCCACCGTAGACCGAGCTGAAGTCGCTGCAGACCCAGTTCGTCGTGATCAGGGCACGGTCCGGGTCAGGGTTCAGCGTCACATGCCCGAAGTCCGCCGGCATGATGGCCTTCTCGCCTTGTTCGCAGATCAGGGCGATGCAGTTGAGTACCTGCGCCTCGTCCGGCCCGGCGTCGATGTCGGTTACTTCCTGCATCAGGAAGATGGCGGTGCCGTAGGCTACCTCGTAGATCTCCGGGTAGCTGGGTCCGCCCTTCCAGATGGCCGGATGGTAGTGACCCGAGGTCTTCATCAGCTCCTGGCCGAACCGGTGCTGCCGGAACAGGCTTAGGTCATAGCGCAGGCTGTGCTGGTTGAGCAGGTGCTCGTCGCCCTGCAGTCCCAGGTTGCGGAACATCCAGTAGACGATCTCCTGCTCCTGGCCCTTCACGCACTCCGGGTCTTCCAGGATCGGCGCCAGCTTCTCGAAGGTACGCACCGAGTATTCCGGCCGCCGGAACTTCCCGGCCTCACCGTCCACAAAGCAAATCCGCAGCACCTCAGGGTCCACGTAGACGTTGAGACCACTGTCATGAACCAATTCCATCATGGTCTGGCACCTGCTCTTGCGTTGTTGGCCGCAGGAGGAAAACGCTTAACTCAGCGGCTGCTGCAAACAGACGGCGGCGGCTCCGATGACCCCCGCATTATAACCCAGATGTGCCGCCACAACCTCGGTCTCTTGGGCAGGAACGTCCATGGCGTAAGCACGGAAGGCAGCTCTGACCGGCCCAAGATAGACGTTACCCAACTCCGGAACACCCCCCCCCAGGACGATGATTCCGGGATCAAGGAGGTCCGCCGCCAGCGCCAACGCGAAGCCCATGCGCTCCGCAGATCGCTCAATCACCCCAAGCGCATCGGCATCGCCCGACTGCGCCAGCTCTCCGACCTTGCGCCCGGTCAGCTCCTGCGCCTCGTACTGCTCGAAGCCCCGACCCTGCTCCCGCAGTCCGCAAGCCGCCAGGCCGATCGCATCACCGGAGCAGAAGGCCTCCACGCATCCGCGCTTGTCACAGGTGCAGGGCGGCCCGGAGGGATCGATCACCATATGGCCGAACTCGCCCGCGTTGCTGTGGGCCCCGTGAAGCACCGCCCCGTTGGTGATCACTGCGCCACCGACACCGGTTCCGATGTTCACATACAGGACTTCGCTGTGCCCGCGGCCGGCCCCGAAAACGGCCTCACCCAATCCACCCGCATTCGCGTCGTTCTCGATGCGGACCGGGATGCCGAAGCGCCGTCCGAGCACCTCGCCGAGACGGATACCCTCCCAGCCCGGAGCGTGATGCGACATCCGGGTCTCCTGCCGGCCGTAGTCCACCGGCCCGCCAAAGCCGACACCGATACCCAACACAGGTACCTCGCCCGCGATCTTCAGGACCCGCTCGATCATGCTGCACAGCGTCTCGATGGTCGCCGGGCCACCGGCTTCGCGAGGCGTCGCTTCGCGTTCCAGGTGACCAAGCTCGCCCCCTTCGGAAACCAGCCCGACCGAGAGGCGAGTGTTGCCGACATCGATGCCTACTACCCAGCGCCGGCCCATTACTGGGCACTTCCCCTGGCGACCAGCTCGTCCTCCACCAGGCCGCACAGGATGTGGCCCAGCGTGATGTGGACCTCCTGGATCCGCGCTGTCACAGTGCAGGGGACCTTCAGGCACAAGTCACAGAGCCGCCCGAGCTCTCCCCCCTCCTTGCCGGTGAACCCGAGCGTTTTGGCACCCAGGGACTTCGCCTGCTCCACAGCACGCGCGCAATCGTCGGCGTTCCCGCTCGTGCTGAAGGCGACGAGAACATCGCCCTCCCGCAGGAGACCCTCGACCTGTCGCGAGAACACCTGATCAAAGCCGTAGTCGTTGCCGATGGCCGTCAGGATCGAGGTGTCGGTCGTCAGCGCCAGGGCCCGATACGCCGGGCGCTCCTTGCGGAACCGACCTACCAGCTCGCCGGACAGGTGCTGAGCATCGGCGGCACTTCCGCCGTTCCCACAGAAGGCTACCGTGCCTCCGTCCGCCAAGCACTTCACCAGCATCTGGGCCGCCTCGGCGACTGGCTCAGCCATCTCCTCGGCCACTTTAAGCTTGAGCTCCGCACTCTCGCGCAAGGTCTGACGGATCTCGTCCAGCATCCTGCAGTGCTCCTTCCGACCCGCGTCGGCTCAGTAAGTGGCGAAGAACTCGGTCGCCCAGTAGTCGCCCTTTTCGTTCACAGCAATCCCTACACCCAGCTTCTCCAGCTCTGGACTGAGCAGGTTTGCCTTGTGCCCCGGACTGCACATCCAGTCCCCGTGCGTCCGCTTCGCGTTCGGCAGCGTCAGGCTGTACATGCCTTCTGCGTAGCGCTGGGCGATGTTCTCGGCGATCGCCCAGGCCCCCGTCGGCGTCACGACACGTCGGAACCTGTCGTTGATGGTCTTGAGCCCCTCGGTCGGGGACTCGTGCGAGAAGTACTTCAGGTCTCGCATCTCGTCACTATGCTGTCGTGCGATCCGCGCGAGAACCGGGTCCGAAAGCAGTGGACGCAGCTTCTGCTCCAGTCGGTCGCGGTTGGCCAACATCACCAGCAGCGACTCCGTCTGCACCAGAAGTTCCCGCGTCCGCAGGGAGCTCTCTGAGGCGTTGATCGCCGGCGCCGGGAAGGACGCCCGCTGCGCCGCCCAGTAGTGGTCCAGCGCTTTGTCGACGTCTCCGGCGGTCTGATAGGCCACCGCCAGGAGAGGCTGTGCCGCCGTGTAGGTCGGGCAGAGCGCCAGGGCTTCCTCCAGGAGCGCAATTGCCTTGGACGTCTGGCCTGCCGCATACTGGCTGCGGGCCTGCTGGGTGAGTTCCCGGGCGCGGTCTGTGGCGTCGTCAGCCCAGGCACCCGCTACGACGATCAGGGCGAGGAGACTCATCAGGCCGACCGGTATTCGCCGTCGGTTCCTAACCACCGATATCCGCCCTCTCACATGCGAGGATAGCAGCACCGATTGCTCCGACCATCTGCGGCTGTTCCGACCGTTTCAACTCAACCGGCAGCGCAGTCTGCAGGGCCTCAAAGACGCCGTCGTTGAGGGCTACCCCACCCGTCAGGAGCACCAGCGGACGCATCCCGACCTGCACCCCGAGCGCCGCCACACGACTGGCAACTGCGGCGCAAAGACCTGCCGCGATGTCCGCCCGCGGGACTCCTGCAGCGATCAGCCCCACGACCTCGGACTCGGCGAATACCGTACACACGCTGCTCAAGGACGCCGGGGACTGCGAGCTCAGTGCCAGTTGCCCCAGGTCCGCCAACTCCACACCGAGGGCCTCGGCCATCACCTGCAGGAACCTCCCCGTCCCCGCTGCACAGCGGTCGTTCAGAGCGAAGTCCTGCGGATAGCCTTCCTCGTCCACCGCGATGGCTTTGCAGTCCTGTCCACCAATGTCAAGTACCGTGCGCGTCCCGGGAACCAGGAAGTGCGCTCCTCGGGCGTGGCAGGAGATCTCGGTCACGGTCTCGTCGGCGAAGGGCAAGGCAACCCGTCCGTAGCCCGTCCCGACCACCCTCACCAGGTCCTCGCGACGCACGCCCGCGCTCTGCATCGCTGCCGTCAAGGCAGCCTCACCGGCCTCACGAGGGCTCCAGCCTGTAAGCTGCCATGCAGCGCCAAGGACCCGCCCAGGCTCCGAATCGTACACCGCCGCCTTCGCGGTGATCGATCCCACGTCCACTCCCGCACAGATCACCTCAGGAACCTCCACCACAGATAGAAGCTGCACAGAACCATCGTCTGCAGCGTCAAGGGAATGCCGTACTTGCAGAAACGCGCGAAGCTGATGGGATGCTTCGAACGCTCGGAAATCCCGGCCACTACCACGTTCGCCGAGGCGCCGACCAGCGTGAAGTTGCCTCCCAGACAGGCTCCCAGTGACAGGGCCCACCACAGAGGCAGGATATCCGGCGCGTGCGCAATCTGGTAGAAGTCCGCATTGGCGGCGTCCGGGTGCAGGCTCACCGCCATGCCGTGGATCACCGCGTTCATCGTCGCCACGAAGGGGATGTTGTCAATCACACCCGAAGCGATCGCTGAGAACCACAGCACGCCCATGGTCAACGCAAAGCGCTGAGGATCGGTCAGACCTCCCGTGACCTCTCCCCCACAAGCCATGTAGATGATGCCCTGCCCGATCATCTTGACCACGCCGACCTTGACCAGGGCGCTCACCATGATGAACAAGCCGACGAAGAAGAAGATCGTGGGCCACTCGACCTCGCGCAGGATCCCCTCCGGCTCTTCGCGGTGCAGTAGCAGAAGCGCCGCAGCACCGGCCAGCGCGATCGTCGCGGGTTCGAGGTGAAGCGCCCCGTGGAAGCCGAACCCCACCAGGACCAGCGCAATCACCGCCAGGCAGCGGGTGAGCAGCCGTGGATTGGTGATGGCGCGTGTCTCGTCGAACTCCATGACTCGGGCTCGGCGCTCAGCACTGACCTGAAGCCGTCTTCCCATCACAGCCCACACCGTCAGCAGGAAGACGACCATGCAGACGCCGATGATCGGTGCGTCGACCTTCAGGAAGTCGGTGAAGGTCAGGCGGGCCGACGAGCCGATCATGATGTTCGGCGGATCCCCGATGAGCGTCGCGGTACCCCCGATGTTGGAGGACAGTACCACCAGGATCAGTGCCGGAACCGGGTCCAGCCCCAGGCTCTCGAAGACCAGGAGCGTCACCGGAGCGATCAGCAGGACGGTCGTCACATTGTCGAGGCCGGCAGAGATCACGGCCGTGATGGCACATAGGAGCAGGATGATGAGAACCGGGCTGCCCTTGGCCAGCTTCGCGGCCTTAATCGCGATCCACTGGAACACACCCGTGTGGCGAGTGATGTTGACGATGACCATCATCCCGACCAGCAGGAAGATCGTGTTCCAGTCGATCCCCTCGACCTCTCCCTCACCGTGCAGAGCAGCCTTCTGGTCAATCAGGTGAAACAGGAGTACGACGGCGGCCCCGGCCAGGGCCACTTTCGTCTTGTGGATCTTGTCCGACGCGATCAGCGCGTAGGCCAGCAGGAAGATCGCCGAAGTCGAGGCTTGCTCCACGGACAGCCCGCGCTGCCGCATGAGCACATACGCCACCGCGGCGACAACAGGCGTCACCACAGCCCAGCCGACTGGTAACCTGAGTTTGCGCAGCACGACTGCAAGGCCCACGGCCAGGGCTGCTGCGAGAAGACTCTCTCCTGCGATGGTCAAGGCCTAGGCCTCCCCCTGCCCCAGGCACGAACTCAGCACGTACCGCAACAGATCACTGTAGTTGATGATTCCCACGTACCTGCCGGGCTTGTCCTCCTCCGCCCCACGTGCTACCACCGGGCAGGCGATCACATGCTCCTGGGCGATGACCCGCGCCACTTCCACCAGGGGGTCATCCTCAGACACGACCTCGTGAGCCTCGTTCCTGAGCGCCTGGGCAACGGTGATCGTCTGCAGGTCGCTGCCTTCGGCGGGGAAGTCGAAGGACGAAGGCAGGAAGCTGAGGTCAAGGCCGTCAACGTAGGTCGGGAGCGTTGCACGCAGGACGTCTGCCTCTGTCAGCAGGCCCACCAGGCCGCCGTTCCCGTCGACTACCGCGACCTCGGAGCACCCGGTGGAGAGCATGGTCTTGGCGGCATGGCACAGGGGATCCCCCGGCTTCAGGGTCGGCGCGTCTTTCCGCATGATGTCTCGCGCAACCATTGCCCTGCTCCTACCTGTGTCCGGTGTCCTCACGCGCGCCGGCCACCTGGCCACTAAGTAAGCAAAAGGCGGAGCCCATGAAAGCTCCGCCCTTTGGTTCGCACCGTATTATACCAGCCAGGCCCTTCGCGGTCAAACCGCCGGGGCAGTGATCTCCTCAGCAGGTGACATGCACCAGGATCGCCTTCGGGCCCTTCTTCTTGGCCCACAGCTTCACGGCCTCGGGCGTGGGCTGCACCTCCACACGGATTCCGCGACTCTCCAGGAAGCTCTCTGACTCGGGAGCAAGTCGCACGGCCCCGGCGTAGCCGCTTGCCACAATCAGCACCGCCGGGTCACCCTTGCAGACCTTCTCCAACTCTTCCGGACCGACGACGTGGGAGGTCCCGTACAGCTCCTTCACGGCCCGCTTCTTGCGGACCTTCACCTGACCACTGGCCCGAACGAAGAAGTCGCGTTCCCATCTCTCGCCGTCGAGAGAAACCGCACCAAACCCCAGGGCTTCCAGCTTCGGATAGGCCACCTCTTCCGTACTCGCCATCGCCATCGCCACCTCACCAGCCGCGATTCCTCGTCTGTGAGACTAGGGTCCCAGCATCCAGTTCAGCGTGCGGTCGAACAGCGGCATGAAGGGCAGGGCATCGGGCAGCTTGACCGTACTCGGGACCGCCTTGGTGCCGACCAGTAGCGTCTTGGCGTCCAGGACCACCACTCGCCCCTTCTCGAAGGACAGGACAGACAGGAAGGGCACCTTCCCGGCCTTCGCAACCACTTCCGCCTCGACCGACCACAACCCCAGACCGGCAGGAACGGAGGGCGGCGCATACAGCCCCTCCGTGATCGCATGCTTCATCAGCAGAGAGGGCGCCTGCGGACGGATGAAGGACGCGCTGAACCCGAACTCCCGCAGAAGCGTGTTGAAGTCGATGACCCGAACAGGATAGCCGGCGCTCGCATGGGCCAGGAACAGCACACGCCCTCCCAGCGCCACGTAGTTCGAGACCGCGATCCCCTCGGCGATGGAGAACCGGCGCGTCGAACCTATCACCAGCAAGGCCGGATGGCCGTCCAGAGCCGCTATCAGTGGGTTCGTCTCGACGCTTGTGTCCAGGTACCGAACCGGCAGGTTCACACGCGACAGGGCGGCATCGAGGTTACCGGCGATAAGGTCCCAGTTGTCGTCGCCGGCAAGCAGGTCCACGAGCGCTGCTCCGCCGAAGCCTGCCGTGGGCGCAGATCGCTCGCGCGCCAGCACTTTCTTCATGGGCCGTGCCCAGGTGTCCTCGATCGACTTCGGCGCCGGTCGTCTCGTGGTCTTCGGTGTCGCCGACTGCTGTGCAGGCTTTGGCTCAGGAGTGGGCTGGCCACCTGTCTGCGGGTGGCCGGGCTGAGGTCCCGTCTGAACCAGGCTCTGC
>JBDKVB010000049.1 GCA_039679385.1 Armatimonadia bacterium
GTGCGGGCTACTGGGTCACGTGGAAGGCGGCGCCCAGGCTGCGGAGAGACCCAGTGCCGGAGGCAGGGGCCTTCGCGCTGCACGCGCCACCAGCGCAACCGGTACCACAGGCGCCGGCGGCTCTGCACTTGCCCTGGGCTCGCGCCGCACACTTGTCACCGCAGGCGCAGTTCGCGCAGGTGCACTTGTCCTTGCAGGTGCAGGGGGTGCCCGCAGCGCACTGGCAGGACCCCTTGGCCGCACACTTGTCGCCGCAGGCGCACTTGTCACAGGTGCACTTGTCCTTGCAGGTGCAGGCGCCGCCCGTGGGACACTGACAGGGGCCTGTTGTCGTCTGGGCCTGTGCCCTGGCTGCGCCACAGCCCATGCCGGGCCCCTTACAGCCACCGGCGGGATTCGGGCCGGCCATCACGTAGGAGGTGGTAACGGCAAGGGCGATCACAGCGATTGTCAGACCGATCTTTACAGTGCGGGACATTGTGCATCACCTTTCGGTTGGCTGGGTTTGTGGGTGTGGAACGGTGCGTCAGCTCGCAACCAATCCGACAGGCGGCGCGCGTGATGCGAGCGGAGCCCTGCCGGGCACTTCCTGTGCTGGACCCGGACGCTCTCGCTCCAGGCGCCGGCAGGGGAGGCCGGGATCCGCAGGGGCGGCTGGAAGGGATAGACCCAGGCAAGCCGGCTGCCGCTCGGCCTCCGCAGGACTCGAGAGGTTTGCCCGGTCCTCGCGCAGGCCCCATAGCTCATGCTGATGGCAGCAGGATTCATGCCCGCCCGAACGGTCGCAGGGGTCAGACTGCTCGCGCCCCGACGTCGGCAGCGGAACCTCACAGCACGAAGCCCGATGCGGCATCACTGAGGTGGCACATCGGCATACCGGGGCAAGCTGGAGGGCAAATAGGCAGGCGACCGTCAGGGCCCCGCAGCGGCTCTGAAGCCGAAGGACAGAGAGCCCGGATGCTTTGGGCAATCCTCGGTTACCCTCCCAAAGGGTCTGCATGTTTTGTGTAACGATGGAACACATCGGCTTGTTCCCGCTGAGTGCACAGGGAAGGGATACAGGAAGGGCCGCCCAGAAGGCGGCCCTTGCGTTCATGGCTGGTGATCGAACCCGACACTAGATCAGGCTGGCGATGTAGTCGCCGGCGCGCTGGCAGTCGCCCTCATTGCCGGTGACGGCCTTGACCTTGCCCGCACCGAGGGCCTTGATGACGGCGTCGTCGATGGCCTTGGCCGCAACGGTCTCGCCCAGATGATCCAGCATCATCCCGGCCGCGCAGATGGCGGCAACGGGGCTGACCTTCCCGAGGCCCGCATGCTTCGGCGCTGACCCGTGGATCGGCTCGAACATGCTGACGCCCTCGGGGTTGATGTTGCCCGAGGCCGCGACGCCCATGCCGCCCTGGATCATCGCACCGAGGTCGGTGATGATGTCGCCGAACATGTTGGTGGTGACGATCACGTCGAACCACTCGGGGTTCTTGACGAACCACATGCAGCAGGCGTCGACGAAGGCGTACTCCTTGGTCAGGTCCGGGTACTCCTCGCCGACCTCACGGAAGGAGCGCCGCCACAGGTCGTGGCCGTAGGTGAGGACGTTGGCCTTGTCGACGCTGTGGATGAGCTTCTTGTCGTTGCGCTTGCGGCACAGCTCCATGGCGTAGCGGCAGATGCGCTCGCAGCCCTTGCGGGTGTAGATGGCCTGCTGGAGAGCGACCTCATCGGGCGTCCCCTTCTTCAGGAAGCCGCCGATGCCGGTGTACAGGTCTTCCGTGTTCTCGCGGACGACGACGAAGTCGATGTCCTCCGGCCCCTTGTCCTTGAGGGGAGTGTAGACGCCCGGATACAGCTTCACCGGCCGCAGGTTCACGTACTGGTCGAACTCGAAGCGCAGGCGCAGGAGAATGCCGTGCTCGAGGATGCCGGGCTGGACCTTGTCGTGGCCGACGGCGCCCAGGTAGATGGCGTCCATCTGGGCGAGCTCTTCCATCTCCTTGTCGGTGATGATGTCGCCGGTTCGGAGGTATCGGTCGCCGCCAATGTCGTAGGGGATGGTCTCGTACTGCACGCCAAACTTCTTGGCGGCTACGTCCAAGACTTTCATGGCCTCGGCGGTAACCTCGGGGCCAATCCCGTCGCAGGGAAGAAGCGCGATCTTGTACATATGCCTTGCCCTCTCTCAATTGGAATACGGGGGATTATAGCACAGCGGCGAAGGTAGACACAGCACGGCCGCGCCTCCCCCGGGGAAGCGCAGGGCGCAGACGCCTTCGGCGACACCCGCCGGCCGCGCTTACTTGGCTGGCTTCACCGGGACCGTCTCGCCGGCCTGCAGTTCCTTCTTCACCTGCGCCTGGCGCTTGCGAACGTCGTCCATGATCTGGTCGGGCTTCTTCGTTCCGGCCAGGAGAGCCTGCACGCCGTCCATCAGTGTCTCGGCCACGGAGAGCTCCATGACGGTGTCGGTCCAGGGCGAGATGACCTTGGCCTCCTCCACGATCTTGGCGTACTTGCGAAGGTACCAGCTAGCGTTCTCATCGGTCACTGCGCCCTTGACCTGAACGAGCTCCTTGCACTTGGTGGCGAACTCACGAGCGACCTCCGGCGAGGTCATGTACTTGAGGAAGGCGACGGCCGCCTCCGGGTTGCGCGTCTTGGAGGAGATCACGTAGCCGTCCGGTGAGCCCGCCAGTGCATCCTGCTCGCCCTTGCCGCCCGTCACCGCGGGGAAGTTGAAGAAGTCCCACTTGGCCCAGAAGCTGCTCGGCGCCGGACCGGTGTCGCTGAACTGGGAGAAGTCCCAGGTGCCCGTGTAGAACATGGCCGCCTTCTCGGTATAGAACATCATCCGCGCATCGTCGCGGTCCACGCCGTTCGGACTCGGGTTGAAGAACCCTTGCTTCTGGAAGTCGTCGAACATCTGGATACCCTTCACCCAGTTGGGATCCGAGTAGTCGCCTGGTCCGAGGGGATCGTACTGAGCCATGACCGTCTGGTTACCCAGGAGGCGCTGGAACAGAACGCAGGGGAAATGATGAGCGGGCCAGCGCTTCAGATTGCCCAGGGCAAGGGGGGTGACCCCGGCGGCCTTGAGCTTCTTGCACACGTCAACAAGCTCGTCCCAGGTCTTGGGGATCTGCAGGTTGTGGCGGGCGAAGATGTCCTTGTTGTAGAAGAAGAAGGTGCACTGCAGGAGGTAGGGGACACCCCAAGTCTTGTTATCGTAGACGTAGGGCTGCAGCGACGCGTCGACGATCTTGCCGCGCCACTCGCCCTTGTTGGCATCCAGGTAGGGCGTAAGATCAAGGCAGTTGCCGCCCCGGACGAAGCTGTGGAGCATCTTCTCCCCGCTCCAGACGAAGTAGATATCGGGCGGCTCAGGCCCCCCGAGGGCGACCTTGATCTTGGTCTTGTAGGCGTCGGGCTCGTTGTTGCTGATCTCGACCTTCACGTCGGGGTTGGCCTTCTCGAATCCTGCGACGATGGCCTCAAGCGCCGACTTACGGGGCTCCGCGTTCCAGATCGTCCAGAGGTTGAGCTTGCCCTTGAGCGGCTGCCCGGCAGTGGGTGCCTGACTCCCGGCGGGCTCAGTCGCGGCCGGTGTCGGGGTCGTCGGTTCCACGGGTTTTGAGCATCCGGTCAACGCCACTGTCAGGGAGATCGCGAGGAGGGGCAGCAGGAGGAGAGACCAACGCATAACCGACACCTCAGACTGGCGTGATATGAGTTCAAGGTCTATTCCGCGAGGTGAACTCCGACTCCTGCCGCTCGCGACACGCAGGCACTGATGTGGTACACTCTCGGCGTTCGGAGCCGACGGTGGAGGACGGGTCGAAGGACAGCGTATCGACCACCGAAGGCCCTACCGCAGCGGAACCTTGATGCCCCAAAGGGTGACACCGTCAATGAAGGATCAGGAGGCCGCCTACTACGACCGCGTCTGCCAGTTTCCGGCAGGCTGGTCACTGTTGCTGGTCGGCATCCTCGTGCTGACCGTCGCAGTCGGCCCGCTGACCGGGCAGCCGATGTCACCCAGCGATCAGGTGGCCCTTGTCGTGACGGTCGGGCTGCTCGCGCTCACTATCCTGTTGATGTGGCGGATGCGCGTAGTCGTGACGCAGGAGCGGCTGACGATCCTGTGGG
Organism: Armatimonadia bacterium; assembly: GCA_039679385.1. Taxonomy (NCBI): domain Bacteria; kingdom Bacillati; phylum Armatimonadota; class Armatimonadia; species Armatimonadia bacterium. The sequence goes on from JBDKVB010000049.1 coordinate 4,144, forward strand.
GTTTCTTGCAGTGGCTCAAGATACGTATTGACCTAAAGGACGTGGAGGCAATCCGCACGGTCACCTTCCGTCCGCTTCGTGACTTCGGTGGATGGGGCTGGCGTGGTGGTCGAGGTGGGAGTCGTTGCTACAACACCAGCGGCAACAGCGGCGTGGAGCTGCGAATCCATGGCCGGGCCGTCATCCTCGGGGTACCGGACCCCGCCGAACTGGCCTCTGTGGTGGCGACGGTGACGGGGATCAAGCAGGGGCCGCCGGGACCCTTCACAGGGTAGAGACGCCGGAACTGACGCCTGGGAGTGACCTTACTGCAGATGTCGAACATGACGCGTAATGTGCTGTTTCTCCTGATAGTGCTTGCCCTCGGTGCTGCGGGTGTGACCTTGCTGCAACGTGTCCACGCGGAGAGCCGGAACCGGCAGGTCGGAATCGCCCTCGACTACAACCGCGTGCAGGAACTCGCCATGATGCGGGGCGTGCCGACCGCCGAGGCCTTGCGCAGACTCAAGGAGGCCGGGGCAACCCACGTGGCCATCCGCGAGGACTCCCTGACCGACCTCATCGAGGCGAAGAAGGTCGGGGTCGTGCCGCAGAAGGGCAGGGTCCTGATGCTGCTGAGCCCGGATGTGCGCGACCGCGTGATGGCCCAGCTCAAGGCCAGGATGCCGGGCGGCAAGCCCCTCCCGACGGGCGATGGGATGAGCTACGAGAACGAGCAGGCTGCCGACTCCATGAAGCTCATCGGCATGGGCTACAGCGAGGAGTCCGTGCGCGACGTCAGGGTCGCCGGGCTGAAGGTGATTGCACGGCCGGTAGCCGAGATGGCGCTGACCAAGGAGGCCATCTCGGGCAGTCTCGACGCGGTCCAGGCAATCGGCGCCGACCTCGTGGTCTTTGCCGGAATCCAGGTCTACGGCATGTACGACCTGATCAAGTGGTCTGCCGAGGAGCTTGAGCGGCGGCAGGTCCGGTTCGGCTATGTGGAGATGGCCAAGCAGTTTGGCGACGACCGGCTGTCGGCAGCGCTCAAGGGCCACGTCATCCGCACCCACGCCATCGCGCAGGCGGAGATGCCCAAGCTCAGCCCTCAGCGTGCACTGGATCGCTATCGACAGGCTGTGCGGGAGCGCAACGTGCGCCTGTGCTACTTCCGGCCCTACGATCAGGGCGCCGACGATCCCCTGCAGGTTGCCTGCGACGACGTGAAGTCAATGGCCGGTGACCTGCGTGATGCCAGCTACTCCGTGGGAGACCCGCACGTGTACCAGGACGTCAGCGTGCCCACGGCGCTGCTGGCCGTGATGCTCATCGGCACGGGTGCGGCAACGATCCTGCTGTTCCAGCTCTTCTTCGCAATTCCCGCGGGACTCGCCTGGGGCCTGATTGCCCTCGACGTCTTCCTCTCGCTATCAGGCGTGTTTGTCGCCCGGGGAATGGCGCAGTCGCTCGGTGCGCTCGGAGCGGCGATTGTGTTCCCGACCTGGGCGATCTGCCGGATGCAGTGGCGCGAGCCCGGTGGTCGCCTTTCCCTGGGGCGAGCTCTCGGCGCCTTCGTGGTGATGTCCCTGGTCAGCCTCGCCGGTGGCCTGCTTGCCGCCGGCTGCCTCAGCGACCTCGCACACATGATGCAGATCGCGGCCTTCCGGGGCGTGAAGTTCGCGCAGGTGATCCCGCTCGGAGTCGTGCTGGTCGTGTTCGTGGCGCGCTCGATGCGCTCCTACGACGAGATCCGCACGGAGATGGGCAGCAACCTGCCCGAGGCGCCGGCTCTGTGGGCAGGGATCGTCGAGGCTGCCACGGGTGTGGTGCGCTACTGGCATGTGGCGATCATGGTCGTTGCCCTCGCGGCGGCGGCACTAATGCTCATGCGCTCGGGGAACGTGACGCCGGTCCCGCCTTCTGGGCTTGAGATGAAGGTGCGTGCGGTGCTGGATCATACCCTCGGTGTGCGGCCGCGCAGCAAGGAGATACTCTTTGGCCATCCGGCGATGATCGTAGCGCTGGCCTTCCTCCTCGCCGGTCGCCGCAAGTGGTTGTGGGCGGCCATGGTGGCGGGTACCGTCGGACAGGTCTCACTGGTGAACAGTTGCGGGCATATCCACACACCGCTGCTGCTGCAGTTGGTGCGCATCGGCAACGGACTGTGGTTGGGGATTGTGGTGGCGGTGGTCCTGTGGGTGATCGGAGGCATCGGGGTTCGGTGGTGGTCTGGGAGAACAGCGCGGACGTAGCTTATCCCTCTGACAGCGACGCACCCGGGAGCATGAAGAGTATGAAGAGGCTGCTTGTCTCGCTTATCCTGTCGATGATGGTGGCTAGCATGGCCGCAGCGGACCAAAGTCCTGCGCCTTTCCAGAACGGCGATGTCGTGTGCTTCATCGGTGACAGCATCACCCACTCGCGCAAGTACCACGGCTACATCTCCCTGTACTACCTGACGCGATTCCCGGAGCGCCAGATCCGGTTCGTGAACTGCGGCATCTCGGGGGACAGCGCCGGTGGCGGCGTTGCTCGGCTTGACTGGGACATCCTCCCGAACCGGCCGAAGGTCGTGGCCCTCATGTTCGGCATGAACGATGTCAACCGCGGCCTGTACGGAAGGGCCAATCCCGACGCGAAGAACCTGGAGTCCCGCGAGGCCGCGCTGCGCAACTACGAACAGAACATGACCAGGCTGGCGGCGGACCTGCAGGAGCAGCTACACCCGCGGTTCATCCTCATCACTCCGTCACCCTACGATGACACCGCCCAGATTGAGATCGAGAACCTCTACGGGGTGAACGACGCCCTTGGACGCTGTGGAGAGATCGGCCGCAAGCTGGCCGCGCAGATCGGCGCCGGAGTGGTCGACTTCCACGGCCCCATGACCGCGCTGAACCAGCAGGAGCAGAAGCTGAACCCTCACTACACGCTCATTGGTCCGGACCGTGTGCACCCGCTGGATGTGGGGCAGATGGTGATGGCATACCTGTTCCTCACCGCACAGCAGGTGCCCGCGACGGTCTCGACTCTGGCGCTGGACGGCGATGCTGCGACCGTGACGACGGCGGAGAACTGCACCGTCACCGAGGCCCGCTCCCTCGGCGGCAAGCTGTCCTTCGATTGCCTGGAGAAGTCGCTGCCCTTCCCCATTGATCCGGCGGCGCAGGAGGCCCTGCGACTGGTCCCGGTCGAGGCGAAACTGGATCAGCAGTTGCTGCGGGTGCGTTTCGCCGCCGACGGTAAGTACCGGCTCAGCATCGATGGCACGTCGGTCGGTGAGTGGACCCGCGACGAGTTGGCGGCTGGAGTGAACCTGGCGCTGAACACGAAGACGCCGCAGTACCAGCAGGCGGCGAAGGTGATGAGCGTCAACGAGCAGCGTCGGACGCTGGAGATCCGTCTGCGCAGCCTCGCGCAGATCCAGATCATGCTGCGGCGCGCGAAGGTCGACGAAGGCAACGATGAAGCGATCAACGCCTACTTCACCGACTACCTGGAGAAGAGCAAGGTCAACGGGGTGCCGAACGCCTACTTCAAGTCGCAGTTCGACAACTACCTCAAGACCCGGCCGGTGGTGCCGCAGATCAAGTCCCAGATCGAGGACTTCGTGCAGCAGCTTTGGAAGATCAACCAGCCTGTCACGCACCACTGGGAGATCGAGAAGATCGGCTAGCCTCGTCCCAGCCCAACAACCTGTCAAGAAGAGAAGAGCCGCGGGATGCCCTCAGGGAGGGTCCCGCGGCTCCTTCGTTCCAGGTCGGGCAAAGTCCCGGGTTAGTCGAGCTTCCAGGGCTTGCGCTTGCGGAAGGGGCTTTTGAACAGGTTCTGGATCCGGCCGGTCTCCTCCAGGTGGATGAAGCAGGCGCGAATGCAGCCTCGTGCACCCTCCAGCGCACCGGGCAGGTGGAACATGCTGTGCGAGGCCTTGTTGTAGGGCAGCTCGGACGCACGGTACGGATTCGCCAGCGAAGTCTCGACGTCGTAGTCGACGGGAGTGAAGGGCGAGTACTCCGGGTTCGCGCCCTGATAGCCGCTGGAGCACTTGGTCTCGTCGAGTTTGGCCCACTCGAGGTCATGGCCTGCGACCTGGACTTTGACGGTCTCCGTGGCGCTAAGCGCGCCGACCGTGCAGTCGCGGACGCACAGCTTGCAGCGGTCGCAGATCTGACCGTCGAAGATGGGGTCCGGCTCAAGCGGCGCATCGGTGAGCAGGAACACGAAGCGCTGCCGCGGACCGAACTGCGGAGTGAGGAAGACCTTGCTGAAGCCGACCTCGCCCATGCCGCAGATGTAGGCGGCGATGCGGTAGTGCAGGAACACGTCGGGAGCGGGCAGGTCGGGTGAGACCGGGCGGCTGACCGTGTGAGGCACCCCGTTGAGCGGGTTGCGCGAGTTCAGGAAGAGCATGTTCTGGATCGGCACGGCCTCGTAGCCCTCGTCCTCGAGAGCGCTGCAGACCGCTCGCAGCACAATGGGTGCGTCGCGGTAGTTGATCCCCGCGTAGCCCATCGAGGTGTAGGCGCCCCAGAAGGTGCCCTCCTCAATGCCGCGAAAGCATCCGCGATGGATACGGAAGGCCAGACCGATGATGGCCTTGGCCTCCGGGAAGATGTAACGCGGATCCATCTCTTTGGGTGCGCCCTCGAAGCGGTCCATCGAGCCGATCCCGACGAGATCGGCGCCGCAGGACTTGGCGAACTCCTTGACTTGCTCGGACGTTGGCATCAGACGAACTCCTCTCAAAGTCGGCACAGCAGAGGCGTCCTCACAGGCGCCAGGGCTTGCGCTTGCGGAAGGGCGAGTTGAACTGGTTGGTGAGCACGCCGCGCTCCTCCAGATGAACCATGCAGGCACGCAGGCATCCACGACCACCGCACATTGCCGGATTGTAACCGTTGGCGGCGCCATAGTAGCTGTTGGTGATGCGCTGCACTTTCATCACTTCGGCGGGAGTGAGGACCTTCTCGCCGGCCAGGATGGCGTCGCCGTCGGGGAACTCCTTGAAGGCGTCGCGTGGCAGGAAGGGGTTGGTCTCCTTGACGCTGCCGGTGTAGCCGTGGAAGCACTGCCACTCGGCGAGGCGGCCCCATTCCAGATCGCGCCCGGCAACTCGGACCTTGACCTGCTCAGTACCACTGATGGCGTGGATCGGGCACTCCTTGACGCAGCGCATGCAGCGGTCGCACAGGCCGCCCTCATACAGTGGGTCCGGCTCAAGCGGAGCGTCGGTGAGGACGAAGGCGAAGCGCTGACGCGGTCCGAACTCCGGCGTCAGGAACACCTTGCTGTAGCCGATCTCCCCAAGGCCGCAGATGAAGGCTGCAATGCGGAACTGGAACATGACATCAGGCGCAGGAAGGCCGGGGGCCACGGGCTCGGTGAAGCGCAGTTGGCGGCCCAATCCCGGGTCCTCCTCGTCGAAGGTGCCGGTGATGTCCGAGCAGGCCATGCGGGCACCAGTGTTGCGGAAGGCTGCGCCCTCCCAACCGTTGTCCTCGAGGAAGCAGGAAAGCTCCCGCAGTACCATCGGCGCGTAGACTTCGTTGATCCCCGCGTAACCCAGAGAGGGGTACTGGTAGAAGTGCGTACCCTCCTCAACACCTCGCAGGTATCCCCGCGGGATGCGGAAGGCAAGGCCAATGATGGCCTGGGCCTCCGGGAAGATGTAGCGCGGGTCCATCTCCTTGGGCGCGCCTTCGAAGCGGTCCATGGAGCCGATGCCGACGAGGTCGGCACCTGCGTTGCGCGCAAACTCCTTCACCTCTGCAGCAGTTAGCACCAGCCAGTCACTCCCAGGATGAGTCAGACGGTCGCGTCAGCCCCGCTCGCCTAACGCGACGGGGCCGGTGTCGGCTCAGAGTGTGCCGCGTAGCCAGACGCGCATCGCACCGGGCTCGCGGTTGTCCCAGACACAGTACGGAACGGCAGTGATCTTGCGCGGCTTGTAGGACGTCGCCGATGGACGGTAAAGCTGCTTCTTCCAGCCGCCGGTGTCGCCCACCAGCGCCTCCGCCTCCAGCACTACAACCCCGCCCAGCAAGTTCTTGCGGAAGGCGGTCTTGAACTCGGCCTCAGCAGGCAGAACTACCTCCTGCAGCGGGAAGGCGTTGTCCGCGGCTTCGAGGCAGTATACCACCGGGCCACGTTGCAGCGCCACGCAGCCGGAGTCGGCCTTGACTTCGGGGTGTGCCTCAACGCGCTCCACCGGCATCGGCAAGGTCAGCTCCACGACTTCACTTCCCGTCCAGCGGCGGCTCACACGCACGTAGCCCTTGCGCGGCTTCAGCGCGATCTCCTCGCCATCTACCGTCAGCCGCGCACCTTCACACCAGCCCGGAATTCGCAGGCTCAGGGCGAAACGTGCCGGCTGCTCAGGCTGCAGTCGCATCCGCACGGTCCCGTCCCAGGGGTAGTCGGTCTCCTGGGTGACGGTGACCTTCTGCCCTGCAAGCTCGAGCGTCGCCGTGCCCGCAGCGTACAGGTGTACGTACAGCTCCCTGGCCTCAGCACCGCCGGCCAGCGAGTACAGGTATCCGGGCAGCGAGGCCAGAATCCGCGCGATGTTGGGCGGGCAGCAGGCGCAGCCGAACCAGTCCTGCCGGTGATGGTCGCCGGAGCTCTCCAGCGGGTTCACGTAGAAGAACTTGCTGCCATCCTGCGACACGCCGCTGATGACGCCGTTGTACAGGGCGCGCTCCAGGATGTCGGCGTATCGACCGTCGGCGTCAAACTGCAGGAGCCGGTGTGCCCAGAACACGAGACCAATGGCGGCGCAGGTCTCGCAGTAGGCCGACTCATTGGGCAGGTCGTAGTCGCGGGTGAAGCCCTCATTGGCGCGGGTGCTGCCGATCCCGCCGGTGAGGTACATATTCTTGAGGGTGACGTGGTCCCAGAGACGCTCGCAGGCGTGGAGCAGTCCCTCGTCTCCGGTCTCGTTGGCCAGGTCGGCCATCCCGCAGTACAGGTACATCGCCCGCACGGCGTGGCCGGTCACCTCAGACATCTCGCGGACGGGGAGATGATCCTGGCAGTAGGAGCGGTCGCGTCCGGCAGCCTGCTGCTTGCCTCCCCATTCCTCCTCGAAGATGCCGGGGTGCTGCCCACGAGCATTGACGAAGAACTCGCAGAGCCGCAGGTAGCGCTCCTCACCGGTGGCATGGTACAGCTTCACGAGAGCCAGCTCGATCTCCTCATGCCCATCAGAGCCGAAGGTCTTGCCAGGGCCGAAGTAGGAGTCGATATAGTCCGCGTAACGGGCCATGACGTCCAGCAGCGTGCGCTTGCCGGTGGCCTGGAAGTGCGCAACGGCGGCCTCCATGAGGTGTCCGGCGGAGTACAGCTCATGGGACCAGGAGAGGTGCTTGAACCGCTCCTCGGGCTTCACCAGCGTGAAGTAGGTGTTGAGATACCCATCGGGCTGCTGCGCTCCGGCGATCTTGGCGATGACCTCGTCGAGGAGGGCTTCCAGATCGGGGTCCGGATGGTCGGCCAGGGAGTAGGCGACGGCCTCGACCCACTTGGCGACGTCGGAGTCCCAGAACTGGTGCGGGACCGGCGTCATGCCCTCCTTCCACGTGAGGTCGAAGACATCAATGCGGCCGGTTTCCTTGAGCTGCTTGTACTCGGCCCGAAGGGTCACTTCGCGGTTCGCATCGATGCGCGGCGTCCAGAAACGGTCGGCGACCCGCACCTGGGTGAAGGGTACGGGTACGAGTTTGCGGCATACAGGCTGGTCGGCCATGGGTGTGCCTCCCGGGGAATCACAAATCAAGGTTGCGCCACGCAAGAGGGTAGCGCAACCGGGTGTCCGCACTCCTGGTTGTGGCCGCAGGCCGAGTGAGGCTCAGGCGGTCGGCGGCGTCCAGAGCGTGCCTATTCCGCACACCCTTCGGACGGACCTGCCTGCCAAGTCGGTTGCGCGAAACGGTCTCCGTGGTACAATCAACTCTCATGGTCTCAGAGGGTCCCGGCAGATCCATGGTCCTGCGGACTCTGCAGGTGCCCCAGGACGTTGTATCGGGCTCTCACGCCCAAGAGCACACACCTCAGCCCCAGGGGAGTCTGCCAATGTCTGCATCGAAGCTCGCGTTGTTGGGTGGAGAGCCGATCGGCATTCCATCACAGGAGAAGCATCCCGCCTTTTCGGCGGAAGCGCTGGAGCGTGTCATCGATGTCATGCAGCGGGGACGGACCGTCGGCCTGAACAAGACGGTTCCGGAGATCGGCGAGGCCGAGGAAGCAATCGCCAGGTGGCAGGGCGTGAAGAACTGCCTGGTCACCTCCTCCGGCCACTCCGCACTGCATAGCTCCATCATCGGTCTTGAGATCTCCTGGGGCGATGAGGTCATCACCACGCCCTTCACCTGGGGTGCCTCGATCTCATGCATCCTGCACAACAACGCCGTCCCGGTCTTCGTGGACGTGTGCCCCGATACGGGTCTTCTCGATCCGGACAAGGTCGAGGCGGCCGTCACGCCCCGGACCAGGGCCATCCTCGCGGTGCACATCTTCGGCCAGGCTGCAAACATGACCGCCCTGCGACAGATCGCCGATCGCCACGGGCTGGCGCTGATTGAGGACGGCAGCCAGGGCCACGGCGCGATTCATGCCGGCCGCAAAGTGGGCACCTTCGGCGACGCTGCGGGGTTCTCTTGTATGGGCGGGAAGTTGCTGGCGACGGCTGAGGGTGGGTACATGGTCACGCCCCACGACGACGTGTACTGGAAGGCCGCCCTTGGCGGCCAGCACATGGGGCGCTCACCGGAGCCGGGGTTCCCGCACGAGAAGTTCGGGCAGTACATTGACTCGCTGGTCTACACTTACCGCCTCTCGCCGATGGTCGCCGTGCTGCTGTCGGAGCAGGTGAAGAAGCTCGACGAAGAGAACGCCGGCCGCCGCCGCAACGTAGCCTGGCTGCGCGAGTTCCTACGGGACGCCAAGATCGTGCAGTTCCCGCAGTATGCGCCGGGGGACGACCCGGTGTACCATATGCTGACGATGAACTTCGACGCGGAGTATGCCGGCATCAGCAAGAACACCTTCTTCGCGGCCATGAGGGCCGAGGGAGTAGGCTGCTTCCAGTACATTCCTTCGCCGATCCCGACCTGGACGCGCTTGCACTGGCAGACCTACGACGGGCCGAAGGTCATGTGGACGGAGCCCCTCCGGCAGAGCGGCATCGACTACCGGCAGGTCCAGGTGCCGAACTGCGTGCGCAAGATCGAGCGCTCGGTGGAGATGGGCTGGAACTTCGTCGAGCCGAGTGAAGAGAAGATGAAGCAGTTGGCCTCGGTCTTCCAGAAGGTCGAGGAGAACCTGCCGGCACTGCGTGAGTGGGAGAAGAGCCAACCGGCCTAGGCGCTGCGAAGTCGCCCCGGTCTGCAGGAGGTCCTGGGTATGCCCTCGGAGCCCTACCGGACACTGGACGGGTCGATCGTCACGGAACTAGTGCGGCCCGAAGGTGAGTCAAGCCGGAACCTGAGCGTGGCCGAAGCGGTCCTTATGCCGGGGCAAAGCACGATCGCCCACTATCATTCGCTCAGCGAAGAGGTCTACTATGTGCTGGAGGGCAGCGGCGTGCTGTACCTCAACAGCGTGCCGCAGGATCTCTCCGTGGGCCAGGCGCATCTGATCCGCCCGGGCGAGGAGCACAAGATGACCTGCGCCGGGACCAGGCCCTTGCGGATCCTGTGCCTGTGTGCACCGCCCTACCAGCATGAGGACACGACGCTGACGGAGCCGGTGGTGGCATGAGCCAGAGTGGGGCTGCGCGCGTGGAGGAGCGAGTTCGTCGCCTCGAGCAGGCGACCGGAAAGCCTGTGGTCCTGCGGGGAGTGAAGGTGCCTGAGCGGGCCTTCCGTGGTCGGGTATCGCTGCAGGCCGGGCTGATCGTTCTGGAGTACCGTGACGAGACAGCGGGCTACTTTTGGCACTATAGTATCCTTGAGGAACTCCTGGGGTACGCTGAGGCAGGGCAGTATGACGTCGTGCTCTACGAGAAAGAGGCCGGCAAGAATCATGCGAAGTCGTCCACTCGAATCCTGCGCGGGATCACCCGCCTGTAGCACCCTCGGGGAGAGCCCGAAGCCGACGTTCGCCCGTGGCGCTGTACGTCCGGTGCGAGCAAGCCTTGCGACACCCTCTGCAGCCGCGCGGCTCACCCGAGGACTCCTGATCCTCGCGCTTGCGGCGGGGACACTGGGCATCAGCGCCTGTGGTGATAACCTGCCCGAGGACAACCGCGTGGTTGCCACAGTGAACGGCAAAAAGATCACGCACGGCGACCTGATCCGGCAGCTCGAGCAGTCGCGTGGTCCAGCGGCGGTGATGAAGCTCCTCGATCAGCAGCTCATCGAGGCCGAGGCGGCACGGCGCAAGCTGACGCTCAGCGACGCCGAACGAGATGCTGGCTTGGAGCGTGCGGCCGCTCGCGTCGGGTCGATGAAGGACCTGAAGGCAAAGCTGAACCAACTCGGGATCCCCCTGGAGGCCTACCGGCAGGAGATCGCGACCGACCTGCTGCTGGACAAGATCGCCCAGCAGGAGGTCAAGGTCTCCGAGGAGGAGATCAAGCAGTACTACGGGGAGCACCAGGAGGAGTTCACGAAGGGGCCTCGCACACGCGCTCGCATGATGATGTTCCGTGACCAGTCCAGTGCCGAGGCGGTGCTCACGGCGCTTAAGGAGCCGGGCGCTGACTTCGCCGGCCTGGCGCAGAACCTGTCCGAAGATGACGCCACGAGATCCGCCGGCGGGGACATGGGCTACTTCGAGAAGAACGACTACGCCACCGCCATCACCGAGGCAGCCTTCGCCCTCAAGCCGGGACAGATCAGCGGGATCGTCAAGGCGCCCGATGGCTGGGTCATCCTGAAGGCGGAAGACCACAAGGCAGCCGGTGTCATGCCGCTGGAGGAAGTTCGCGACCAGATTCTGCAGCGCCTCAAGCGAGACAAGCTTCAGCCGATGCGAGACGAGTGGCTGGTCCAGGCACGCGACAAGGCATCGCTGCGGATCAGGGATCGGGTCTTGCGCGAGGCCGTCAGGGCCTCCCTGGGGTACGTCAAACCGGCGCCGATGCCGGGCGAGCTGTAGGAACCGGTGGCCCTCCTCGGGCCGCCCTCCAGTCCAAACAAAACCGGCGCAGCCTTTGGGCTGCGCCGGTCTGATTCGGGCTGGAGGTTGTTCGGCTTAGAGGGACTGGTAGATCGGGAAGGCCTCGCAGAGCTCCTCGACTTCGGCTCGGACTGCGTTGAGAACCTCTTCGTTGGGCGTGTCGTCGGACTTGCGACCGTCGTGGATGACCCTGGCCATCCACTGACCGACCTTGATCATCTCGGCCTCTTTCATGCCGCGGGTGGTCATGCCGGGAGTGCCCGGGCGGATACCGGAGGTCTCGCGGGCCGGCAAGGGATCGTTCGGCACCAGGTTCTTGTTGATGGTCATGCCCGCCATTTCAAGCAGGTCGGCGGCGACACGGCCGGTGATGTTCTTGTTGGTGAGGCGCACGAGCAGCAGATGGTTGTCGGTGCCGCCGGTGACCAGGTCGAAGTCGTTCTCCTGCAGCGTGCGGGCGAGCTGCTGAGCATTGCGGATGATCTGGCGCTGGTACTCACGGAAGCCGAACTCCGAGGCCTCCTTGAAGCAGACGGCCTTGGCCGCGATGATGTGCATAAGCGGACCGGCCTGCACGCCGGGGAAGACGGCGCGGTCTACGGCCTTGGCATACTGCTCCTTGCACAGCAGGAGGGCGCCACGCGGTCCGCGCAGGGTCTTGTGAGTGGTGGAGGTGACGATGTCGGCATAGGGCACCGGGGACGGATGAGCTTCAGCCGCCACGAGGCCGCAGATGTGGGCGATGTCGGACATCATGTACGCGCCCACTTCGTCGGCAATCTCCCGGAAACGCCTGAAGTCGATAATCCGCGGATAGGCGCTGGCGCCGCAGATGATGAGCTTGGGCCGCAGCTCGCGAGCGATCTCCAGGATGTTGTCGTAGTTGAGCTGGTCAGTGTCCGGGTCCAGACCGTAGAAGTGGCAGTCGTAGGCGTGGCCGCTGAAGTTGACCTTGTCGCCGTGGGTGAGGTGGCCGCCCTGGGCAACGCTCATGGCAAGGATGCGGTCGCCCGGCTGCAGCAGCGCCCAGTAGGCCGCCATGTTGGCTTGCGAGCCGGTGTGAAGCTGGACGTTGGCGTGATCGGCGCCGAACAGGGACTTGGCGCGGTCGATGGCCAGTTGCTCGATCTTGTCGTAATTGCCGCAGCCGTTGTAGTACCGCTTGTACGGGTAGCCCTCGGCATACTTGTTGGTCAGAACGGATCCGCAGGCGGCCATGACGGCACGGCTCGCGTAGTTTTCGGAGGGGATGAGCATGAGCGTCTTGCGCTGCCGCTCGAGTTCGGCGTCGACGATCTTCGCCAGCTCATAGTCGGCTTCGAGAATGCTTCGGTCCATCATCTTGGGTTGGCTCCTAGAGACTCAGACGATTAGGCCACGGACGTGGCCAGGGCAGCAAACGCGGTGCCCCACTTCCGTGGCCCGTATCGGGGATTATCCCACGACGGCCGCAGAAGCGGGGCGCGTACCGCAACCGCCCCTGGCCCACTTGCAGCGCCCCAGCGGGACCATCATGCGGATCACGCTCCTGATCTGTTGAGTAAGCGGGCCTGTGCCCGCGTTTGTACTCGGGGCAGTGTGCACAACGCGGTGAGTGAGGCGTTCTCCTCTTCCATGCGCCGCTCACCGATGCGGCATCAGTCGATCGTGCGAAGAAGTCTGCTGTTCAGTAACTCGCCTGCGAAGGCATCGAAATCTGGGCATCTGTCCCGCAGCACACTAAGGTCTGCGGTGTGTGCTATCGCAGCTCCGATGGCGTCCGTATAGTACTCGGCGTGGTCGGTTGCGGCTCTGATGATCTCCTCAAGCGTGTCCTTTGGGTTCCGGAGACTTCTCGGGTCCTTGCAGCGGCCAATCGCCGGGCTGTTCGATAGAGCCTGGGATACCGCCTGCTCATCAGCAAGTAGCCAAGCTTCCAGAGCATGGTTGGCGATCCCGGTGACGACCGAAAGGCTCACCGGGCCCGCCTTCTCTACGGCTTCCCTCAACTGCCTGCGGCGGTCTGTCATATGGTCGTTGGCGTCCACCACAGCCACGCACAACTCGTCCCCGCGGGCATCGGCTTGTCTGATGATTGTGTGCAGTTCGGATATGAACCCATGGCCCTTCTTCCGCCCCAGACGCTGCGGGAAGGCCAGTAGCACCTCCGGGTGTCGCTGGGTGATGACACGTTGGGCAAGGATGGGTATCACCTGGTAGTCGCGGTGCCCCTCCAGCGCGAACACCACCTTAACCCGCCTCATCGAGTAGCCCTCCACACCAGGCCTCTCCGAGCGAGACGTCCCCGCTCTCAAGCGACTTCCTGAGCTCCGACTTGCTCCCATGCCCCTCGAGGTCCTGGGGCAAGCGTCTGAGGACGGTCGCACCGTCTTGCCGGACTGAAGCAACAACCAGTTCCTCGGGTCGCAGGTGGTCAATCAGGTACGGCGAGTGAGAGTTGACCAGAACCTGACACACGGACGTGTTCGACCGTTCGCGCGCAATCCCACGCATGTGCTGAACGACGAACCCCAGACGTCCAGGGTGTACCCCGTTCTCCGGTTCCTCAAAGCAGACGAGACCTCCCGGCCGTGGCGAGTAGGCCAGCACGAGCAGTGCGAGGAAGCGGAGTATGCCATCGGACACTACGCGGCCCGTGAACTCCTTGTCGCCCACCCTCAACTGGACAAGGCGTCTTCGGTCGCCCGTGTCGACCAAGTCAAGCCCCTGGACTTCGGGCACCGCTGACCGGAGCTCGCGCTCTATTGACGCAAAGGCCTTGCTTTGGCCGAGGTCTCGGCGCAGGGTGTCGAGCACCCCGGACAGCCCGTGCCCCTGGGCGTCAAGCTCAAACAGGTTGAGCTGTGGCGAAGGCTCGCGAAGCGCCTCAGGCTCAAAATGGTAGAAGCGCCACGACCTCAGGTGCTGCTGCACAGCATAGATGGTCGGGTACAGCTCAGCGTCATCGATCTGTGAGAGAACAGTGCGAGTGCCTCCGAGGTCGAAGTACCTGGGATGGCCGCCGCCGCCCTCTCGGGTCACCCTAAGCCGGTCACTGGCTTCGTCGATGCCGATGAAGGGCTTCTTACTCCTTCGGCTTGCACTGACCAAGCTCTCGTCCGTGAGCGTGAACAGAGAACGATCCTCGTCCCACTGCACCGCGACGCGATAGGTGAGCTTGGGGTGCTCAAGGCCCTCCTCTTCCTTCGGCGGGAGCCGGTGGCCCGTCAGGTCGATGTCCACCTGAACCGTGATGCGGAGGTCCTCGGGATCGAAAAAGGACTCCAGAGGATCACCACGGTGCTTGTCAAAGGCCCGCTCGATTGGACCATCCGCAAAGGCCGAGAGAACCTGAAGGAGGTCGAAGAAGTTGCTCTTGCCGACGTTGTTGGGCCCGGCGATCACCGACAGCTTGCCCAGTTCGACGTCCACGTCCTTCAGGCTCTTGTACCCCGACACCTTCACACGAGTCAGCACGGCACATCACTCCCTCCCACAGGCCGGGGCTTGCCCGGCGGCGAGTAGAGGCTCACCACGCGATCTAGTGCCGGAAATGGCGCATGCCGGAGAAGACCATCACCACGCCCAGCCTATTGGCCGCTGCGATGACCTCCTCGTCCTTCACTGAGCCACCGGGCTGAAGGATAGCCACTGCACCCGTCTCGACTGCTGCCTCCAAACCATCGGGCGCCGGGAACATCGCGTCGGAGGCCAGGCAGGAGCCCTGCGACCGCTTGCCCGCCTTACGGGCGGCAATCAGGCACGAGTCAATTCGGCTCATCTGTCCGGCACCGCAGCCGACCAGCCGCCGGCCCTGAACGAGGACGATCGCATTGCTCTTCACGTGCTTGGCAACGCGGTCGGCGAACAGCAGGGATTCCAGTTGCTCCACTGTCGGCTGCTTCTCGGTGACGACCCTGATATCCACGCGGGCGACGGACCTGCTGTCCTGTTCCTGGATCACTGCGCCGCCGGGGATCCTCTTGATGTCGAGATCCGCGTGGCGGCCTTCCGGAGCGAAGTCCTCCATCAGCATCACACGGACGTTGCGCTTCTTGTGGAGCAGCTCCAGCGCTTCGTCGGTGTAGCCGGGAGCGATCACGCACTCCGGGAAGGCGCTGATGATGAGGCTTTCGGTGTCGCCGGTCTCCTCACGGAAGCGGGGCTCGACGACCGAGCGCAGGACGTCGTTGTTGCCGATCATCGCGGCGGTCTCGGCATCGAGAACCCGGTTGAATCCAAAGATGCCGCCGAAGGCCGAGATCGGGTCACCCGACCAGGCGTCTTCGAAGGCTTGCTTGAGGGTCGAGGCGCTGGCGAAACCACAGGGGTTGAGGTGCTTGACGACGCAGGCCGTGGGCTCGTCGAACTCGCGGACACATTCCAGGGCTGCGGTGATGTCGAGGTAGTTGTTGAAGGAGAGCTCCTTCTCGCCGGATACCTTTTTCGCCCGGGCTACGCCGGGCTCAGCGGAGCCGATCTGCGCGTAAGCCGCACCGGCCTGGTGCGGATTCTCGCCGTAGCGCAGGTCGTGGCCCTGCTTCGCAAACCACGGTGCGTAATACTTCGGGAGCTTCTGACCCTCTTCCTGAGTCTGCTTGCACAGGTAGGAGACGATCGCCGCGTCGTACTGGCCGGTATGGGCGAAGGTCTCGAGGGCGAGCTTCTGCCGGGTCTCGAAGCTGAGGCAGCCGCCGTTGGCGCGCATCTCGGCCAGAACCTCATCGTAGTACTCCGGCTTGCACACGACAGCCACGTATTTGTGGTTCTTGGCTGCAGCGCGGAGCATGGCCGGCCCGCCGATGTCGATGCTCTCGACGGCGTCCTCAAGCGTGACGCCCTCTTTGGCTACGGTCTGCTGGAAGGGGTAGAGGTTGATCGCCACGAGGTCGATCATTTCGATCCCGAGCTCAGCAGCCTCCTTCATATGGGTCTCGTTGTCGCGGACGGCCAGCAATCCCCCGTGGACCTTGGGGTGCAGTGTCACCACGCGGTGGTTCATGATCTCGGGGAAGCCGGTGTAGCTCTCGACCGCGCGGACGGGGATCTTGGCCTCCTCCAGCTTGCGGCGGGTACCCCCGGTCGACAGTATCTCGACGCCCATCTCTACCAAGGCGCGGGCGAAGTCCTCAATCCCGGTCTTGTCGCTGACGCTAAGCAAAGCACGCTGGATCTTGCGCATGGTGACCTTCCCCTTGGCACACAGAATCATGCGACGCCGGCAGGAAGACCTGCCGGGGCCTCGCCGGGCCATTATAGCCCCCGCGCGCAGGATGTGTCAAAAAGCCGGAGGGTTGGCTTGCTCGGCGGTCGGCAGAGGGGAGAGCGCGATCTTCAGCACCCTTGCATAGAGCCGACGCTGTCGCCGCAGGTGGTCGCGTTTGGCGCTTCCAGGGGCCAACAGAGCCGCCAGAGAAGCTACCAGCAGCCGGGGAAGGGTGACCTTCACTGTCGCCAGCCGCTGCAGGAACAGCCGCAGCGCTCCGCCCGTCCGAAGCGCGAAGAGGAGCACCGATCTGTGGGCTTGAAGTGTGGTCTGCTCAGAGGCCTTAGCGGCGCTGGCACCGCCCACATGGGTGATGGTGACCGCCCCGTAGTAGTACACCGGACCGCACCGCCGCTTCAGGCTGTGGCACAGATCCGCATCCTCGGCGTAGAAGAAGTACGCCTCCGGCCAGCCTCCCACGGCCTCGAAGGCCTCACGACGCACCAGCAGCGCAGCGCCCTGCACATAGTCGACGGCAACCGTCTGGGTGTGGTCGAGCCAGGTCATCCGCGGCCGACCCAGGAATCGGGAGGACGGGAAGAGGCGATCCAGCCAGAAGCCCTCCAGGACCGTGTTGACCGGACCGGGGAAGCTGCGGCAGGACCACTGTAGCGAACCGTCGGGGCTAAGCAGTCGGGGACCCACGGCGGCAGCCTCCGGCGTCCGCTCAAGGAAGGCAACCAGGGCCTGGACAGTGCCCGCGGGCACCCTGGTGTCGGAGTTGAGGAACAGCAGGTAGCTCTCCTCACCACCCCGGGTGCCCAGGTTGTTGCCGGCCGAGAACCCCAGATTGCGCTCAGACTCCACCAGGCTGACGGAGGGGAAGCTCTCCCGCACTTGCTGCGCGCTACCGTCGGAGGAGGCGTTATCGACCACGACGATGTGCCAGTCCGACGAGCCCGGGTCCTCCTGCAGAGATTGCAGGCACTCGACCAGCAGGTCGCGGGTGTTGTAGTTGAGGATGACGATGCGGACCGAGGGCTGCGCTGCCATGGGAAGGATAGGGCAGGGGATCGGAGCCGTCGCCGACCCCGATCCCTGCGAAGGCTATCCGGCGGCCTTCTCGCGAGCTGCCTTGAGGGTGTCATAACCCTTCTTGCAGTGCTCGTAGGCATCCGGCTCGAAGTCGAAGACCTCGATGGAGGCATAGCGCTGGTAGTTGATGTCCAGCAGGGCCTTCATGATCGGCACGAAGTCCGTGTCGCCCCAGCCCGGAGCGCAGCGGTTGAGGTCGTTGCAGTGATAGTGGTACAGGACGTCAGCGCTGGCGCGGATCTCGGCCGGAAGGTCCACTTCCTGCTGCAGGCCGCTGTAGGTGTCGATGATGACGCCCACATTGGGCAGGCCGATCTCGGCGGACATCTCCCGGGCTTCCGAGGCACGAAGCAGCAGGTTGTTCTGGGTCACAACGGCAAGCGGCTCGATGCACACCTTGAAGTCGGCGTCGAGGCCCACTTCGCCGCAGCGCTTCATGCAGTCTCGGAACCAGCCCCAGGCCTGGCCGTAGGTGACGCCCAGATCGCTCTTGACCCAGCGCTGTTGCGGCGAGCCGGCCACCATCATCGATCCGCCCAGCTCGATACCGAGGCGCACAAGGTCCTCCATGTAGCGGGCGGTTCGCTCGCGTACCTCGGGGTCGGGATCGGTGACGTGGTAGCCCTCGGTGCGGGACAGCAGCCAGTGAATCCCGGCGACCTCGACGCCGGTCGCCTTCGAGGCGTCGAGGATTGCCTGCTTCTGGTCATCGGTGATCCTGCGGGCGTCGAAGTTGAGCGTGAAGGGCGATATCTCCAAGGCATCGAAGCCGATCTCGGCGGCTGCCTCGAACTGGCGGTCAATGGTCCATCGGTCCGGGTCTTCGGACCAGAAGATCTCGTTGCAGATGGCGAACTTCATCCTAAGCCTCCATGGGGTCGCGTCTCGGGGTCAGGTGTGCAGCCCGATTTCCGACGGCTGAACACTCAACCACCTATCTCCAAATTCGCTATGCAGGCGCCGATCCCCTCCCGAGAGGCAAGGAGGAGAACGGCGACTAGGTGCGGAAAACATAGTCGTCGTTCTTCAGCCGGACACGGGGGGCCTGCTGAGCTATGTCACGTGATCTGAGCCGCCGGCGTGCCTTCACGCTGGTGGAGTTGCTGGTTGTGTTGGGAATCCTCGCGGTGCTGGGCGCGATCTTGTTCCCTGTGTTCGCTCGGGCTCGCGAGAGTGCTCACAAGACGGCTTGCGTGGCGCAACTGAGTCAGCTATACAAGGCCGCCAAGATGTACATTGACGACAACGACCGGACGCTCGTCCCGGCACGCACCGAGGCCGTCGGCTCGGGCACTCGCGGCGTGACCTGGTGTGTGTTGCTGCAGCCCTACCTGCACAACAGTCAGGTACTGATCTGCCCGAGCGATCCCGAGCCGGCCGCCAGCGCCGACAGCCTCTGTCTGCCGCACAGCTACGGGATCAACTACCTGCTGTCCTTCAACAACCGGTGGGGAACCTACCCCTTCGTGGCTCGAATGAGCACGGTGAGTCGCGTCAGTGACACGGTGCTGTTCTTCGAGCTCAAGGACGAAGTGGCTGAGATGGGTGCGAGCTTCTACACCCACCGGCTGAGTCGGGTGAGTTGTCGGCACAACCAGAAGGGGAACTTCGGGTTCCTGGATGGACATATTAAGACACTAGGGATGGCCGACCTAGGCAGCGTTCGCTCCTGGGACCCCTTCACAGGCTAGCGACCGGCGAGCGACCCGGGAGGCCCGCGTGGCGCCCGGTGCCTTGGAGTTCGTAGGAGAGTGGCATACCATGCGAGTGAAGAAGTCGGAGATCATCGGGGGCGGCGTGGTCGTGGTGTTCATCGCGATCATCCTCAGCGTAGTGGTCTATCCGGCCGCGAAGGATGGCCCACGCAGGATCTGCCTGTCGCACCTGACCAACCTCTCTCGCTCAATCACCGCCTATCTGGGCGACTACAACGGGGAGTGGCCTCTCGCCAACAGTTGGGCGGATGCCCTGGTAGAGTACACTGATACGCCCGCCTTCTTCATCTGTCCGGATGCCAACCTGAGCGATGAGGACATGGTGAGGCTCCGCGGCGGACGCAGGCAGGGGTACCCCGTCGGCTATGCGCTGTTTGCCCCTCTCGCAGGCCCAGGCTTCCGCGTGGTCACCGACCCGACCAAGACGCCGACACTCTTCGACAGCACCGACATCCGGGCCAATGCGACCGCCGACATCAAGACCCTGGCCTTCCGGCACTACAAGAAGACGGGGAACGTTCTCTTCGGCGACAGCCATGCAGCCAGCTTCTCCGCCGTTCCCCAGCTTCCCCAACCGATGCTCAAGGATGTGCCGCAGAGCGAGAAGGACAAGGCAGCCATCTTCATGCCGCCACCACCGGCGGACGAGCACGGCCACCATCACTAAGGTCGCGTGTAGCTAACACACCTGGGCCCCTGACGCCTTCTCAGCGCAGGGGCCCTTTGCTGTCCGGCCGCCGTCAGCCGGCTCACTCCGACGCTTGGCGCTGCAGCCGCTGTGTCCAGGACCGGATCGTCGAGATCGCTCTTGGCGCATCCATCGCGCCGGACTTGGCCTGGGTGTCGATCCAGGCGACCAGTTCCTCCGCGAGACTCGCGACACGCTGCACCAGAACCGCTCCTTTGGGTCCTTCGGCAGATTGGGCCTCGGCGTAGGCCCGCTGCCACTCCCCGAACCTGAGCAGGAGGTCCACGCCGACACGGGTTCGCTCTACAGCCTGCATGTGTCGCTTCTCACCGGTGCAGGCCGCTGCCAGGGCTCGTCCGAGGTGCTCCATAGCCGGACGCAGCAGGCCTTCGGTGGCACGCCGTGTGTGCTCCAGGGCGTAGTGGTGTACGCAGGGACCGGGCTGCACGTAGTCGGCGACGAAGGCCTTGGCGAAGGCGCCCATCTCACTTGCTGCCGGGCCGTACAGGCTCTCGTCGAGCTCCTGATTGAAGGCCGCCACCTCCGTGTTCGCATCCCACGACAGTCGGCCGATCAGGTGCGCGTTGCGTCCGTAGGTGCCCCATTCCTCCGGCTTGAACTCCATCACGTAGCCGTCCACGCCCAGCTCTGCGAGGCGGGGCAGATCAACCGCCAGGGTCTCCTCCATCCGGTAGGGCAGCGAGCACATGTCGATCATCATCCAGTAGGCGAACAGGTAGAGTTCGCCGGTGACCCGCTCACGCCACGGAGCCAACATCTGCGCATACCTGGCGTTTGGCCGCACACACTCCGCAGGCGCCTCCAGCGGGTGCTTGTAGCAGTGCTGAAAGGGTGCGTAGCACACGGAGATGTTCGGCTCCAGGGCGACCGAGGGCGGCTCCACGTAGTTGACATAGGCCAGCGTACTCAGCCGCCGGTCGGGATGCTCCTGCGCAACCAGTCGCGCAACCTCGTTGGCGAAGCAAAAGTAGGTCTCCGTACGCACCGCGTGCGGCGGGTAGAGGGTACTGGTTCGCTGCGGTTCGAGCGCCCGGCACTGCTCACACTCACACCACCCGTAGCCGTCATTGGGCCACAGGCCGACCATGTCCACCTCAGGGTTCTCCGTCAGGAAGGCGCACAGGTTGGACGCCATCTCGCGGGCGACCTCGGGGTTCGAGGTGCATACTTGACCTCTCGTGGAGCGCTCGCCGTCCACAACCGCGAACCACTCGGGGTGCTGCTCGAAGTACTCCTCCGGCGGCAGCCAGTACTTGAAGCTGTGGTGCCCCATCTCCACCTTCATGCCGCGCAGGGCCAGATGCGGCTTGAGCACCTCCCGGTAACGCTCCCAGGCTCCCGCGACGTTGGCGAAGACCATGAACCGGTTGAAGCGGTTCTTGGCCATCCAGTCCACCATCTGAACCGTGCGCTCATCAATGCCGGGGTAGTTCGTGAAGGCCCGGTGTGTGAAGACCGGGCGACGCGAGTACCCACCCAGGGGAATCGTCAGGTCCGTGCGCCGGGGGATGATCTCGCCACCCTCGAACTCCGAGAGCCAGCGACACCCAGCATAGGTCTCCAGGAAGTCGTACACCGCGAACAGCACCGAGGCGGCGTCGCGTCCCCACAGCAGGATGCCCTCGGGGCTCACCTGCACCCCGTAGTCGTCCTCGGTTGCCTGCGAGGCCTCCCCGGCGACTTCGAGGCGGATATCGCCCGCAGCCTCTCGCACGGGGAACTGGTGGCCGGTGACCAGGGCCAGGTAGTAGGAGAGCTGATCGGCCGCGAAGGCCGTCGTCTGACACGCTCCCGCAGGAATCTGGATCTGGTGGTCGCTTTCTGCAAGAAGGAAAGGATGCTGTGACATCGGCAAGGAAACCTCCTGAGGTATCCTGACACAAGGAAAAGCACCGTCGTGCGCGAATAGCAGGAAGGACGAATCGACGGCGGACAGATTGCAGATAGCCTTCCGGCCCTGGGCAGGTGACGCCAAATGGTTAGCCTGGTGTGGGTATCGGTCTGGTTGCTGATCGCCGTGTACGCGTTCTTTGCTCCGAGCCCGGAGGAGGATGAGCTCCGCCTGAGGGGCCGCAGGCTCCTGGGCTGGGGTGCGCTGCTGATAGCCGGCGTACTGGCCGTGCCCGAGGGCGGCCCGGGCGTGCTCCTTGGCGACCTGCTGGGCGTGCTCGGGACCGTTGTCGGCAGCCTCCTGCTGGTTGCAGGACTGGTCCTGTCGCTGCCCGCCTCCTGGGTCGAAGCCGGTGAGAGCCTCCGCCTTACCTCGGTGGAGTTCCCCGAAGAGAACACCGCCGATGCCATCGACGCGATGCAAAAAGGAGTTCAGCCATGAGGTCCAGGACTTCCCCTCTGCTGCTGTTCGCCGTCCTCGCCCTGACCGCCTGCCTGGGCCATGCTCAGCAGAACCCGGTCACGAACGGCGGGTTCGAGATGCTTGCCCCCGAGGGCACACTCCTTGACTGGGAACCCCTGGGGCCGGTGCAGATCGTGCATGAGGCCCACTCCGGGCGCAACGCCATGCTGCTCGAACGCAACAGCGGCACGACCGGCGAGTGTGGCCTGAACCGCACCTGGAAGCCTGACAGCGGCCTGCAGGGCACCATGCTCTCCCAGCTCCAGGGCGGGTTCCGGTTCTGGTACAAGGCCGAGGCTGCTTCGGACCCCAAGGGTCTTGAGTTCAACGCCATCGCGATGAATGACCGGCCGCTGGAGGGTACCGGCGAGCAGCGTGCGACCTTCCGCGTGCCCGCCGGTCATGTCGGAGACGGCAAGTGGCACGAGGGGTTGCTCACCTACAACTTCAGCCGCAACCCCAAGGTCAAGTGGATCCAGGTCTCGCCCCGCGTGCGTGGCGACCGTGCCCGACTGCTGCTCGACGACGTGACCTGGGTCGAGAAGGTCCGACCGCTTCCGGCCATCTACAAGGTGCGGTTCGAGGAGGTCAAGGGCAAGGAGGGCTACGAGGGGATCGTCACCGCAACCCTCAGGAACGCCGGCGACGCTCCCCTGGACCTGGGGACGGCAACGATCTCGCTTCCGCCGGGTCTCACCTGCGAAGGCGGCCTTCTGCGGGGCCTTCGTGGCCTGGCTCCCGACGACTACGCCGAGGTCTACTGGCGGGTGATCGGACGCCGTGAGACCAGGGGACGCTTTGATGTTACCTTCCAGGTGGGCGACCAGCAGATCTCCGATGGTGTCGCCTACGGTCCGGCGCTGGAGATTGCCGGCTTCGCCCCGCGCGAGTTCATCCTGCCTGTGGGCCGGAAGACCGAGTGTGTGCTGAAGCTGCGCAACTCGGGGCAGGTCGTGCTGCGTGGCCTCTCGGCCGAGCTGCGTCCCGTTACCCCTCTGACGACCGCCCCGGAGCTGCGTAAGCAGAGAATCGCCGACCTTGGCCCGGGTGCAGAGGCACAGGTGATCTGGGAGGTCAGCTCTGATCGCCAGACGCCGGAGGTTGCCCTGCGTGCCGTGGTGACCTGCGCCAACGCCGACGGTGGACGCGCCGAGAGCCGGATGGTGATCGGGCCCAGAGCGAACCTGGAGGTAGCGACACCGCCGGGCTGCGGAGTGCTGGTCGGCTCGAACCTATCCGCTCTCTACAATGACCAGATTCGCCTTCTGCTGCCCCGTGCAGATTTCGGCTGGGGAATCGGGGTCGTGCAGCGGCGTGAGGGCAAGGTCTGGGAGACCGTCGGCAAGCTTCCTCGCCTGAGTCGCGTCGCGGCCTTCAACAGTGCGGGTGATCCCGAAGAGCTGCTGGTCTACGCCTCCTCGGTCAAGGAAGTCGCAGGTGCGCAGCCCCAGGAGAAGCGCCTCGAGCTTCAGGCCGTCGCGAAGGATGCCGCCGGAGTATCGTGGACGATCACGGAGACCTTGGGTCTGCGCCCCGGCGAGGATGCTGTGCGGTTCCAGGTTCGTGGTGTGCCCGACCGCGATGCGAAGCTGCTCGCGCTGGATGGACCGCTCTTCTACGCGGGCGAGGGCGCACCCGTGGGCACCCGGCGACTGGATGCGATCTTCCCGGGGCTGGAGTGGCTGGTTGAGGGAGAGGAGTCCTCCAGCACCCTGGACATCGCCGCCGATCATCCGCACCGGATCCGCTATGTGCCGCATCCGCACATGGTGACGATCCCGCTGATGTGTGCTCGTCTGCAGCCGCCTTCGGGCAGTGGTGTGGTCGCGAGCCTGTCTTGGGATTTGCTGCGGCCCTACTATGCGGATCACAACCGGCCCAGTGCGGTGTTTGCTTCGCCGGATCGCTTCGGCGGTCATGCGGGTACCCTGATGGGTATCTTCGCACCCTCGATGCCCGAGTACCTCGAGCCGAACGAGCGGACCGCGAAGGCGCCGCTGGAAGTCACCGGTGGCTCGGCAGTGGACCTCCAGGCGACCTTGCGGGTGCAGACCGCTGCTGCGGGCGAGACCTCCCTGGCGGCGCTGAAGTCCTATGTGCGTGACAACCCGCCACCGGAGCCGAACCCCTTGCCGCATGGTCAGACCCTGACTGACGAGATCGACTTCTCCATGGCCGGGTACCTGAGCAGCCTGTGGGTGGCCGACGAGGAGAAGTGGCGTGCCTCGATCGGCGGCCCGGCCTCGGCAACGCAGACGGTCTGGTCCCCGGCCTACCTCTACGACCTGCGCATGTGCCTGGACACCACGAAGAACCAGGCCGTCAAGAGAGAGGTACAGGACCGCTACGATCGCGTGGTCGCCCTCAGCGGCCTCACACCTGTGGCCGGTGACGAAGGCTACGACTTCTCCGGCCCGACAGGTGGTCTTCTCGGTCGCGCGGGGACGGTGGCGGGACTGATTGCCCGGCAGCTACCGGATGGGTCCTGGCGCTTCCGGACTCGCATCGAGCGCGAAGGCACCTTCAAGGGCCGAGACTACTCGGAGCTCGGGCCCGACGGGGCAGCGGAGATCGGCACCTGTGCTCGCACCGCCTGGGAATTGCTGCGCTTCGCTCACACGACCGGCGACGCCCAGGCTCTGGCGGCCGGGCTCAAGGCCCTCGCCTTCATGGATCAGTTCGAGGTTCCCAGGGCAGCGCAGGTGTGGGAGGTGCCCGTGCACACTCCCGACATCCTGGCCTCTTCCGACGCTTGCGAGGCCTATCTCGAAGCCTACGAGATCACCGGCAAGAAGCCGTACCTGGACAAAGCAGTCTACTGGGCCTGGACCGGCCTGCCCTTCCTTTACCTGTGGGACACCCCGGGCTTCGAGTACCTGCGCTATGCCTCGATCCCGGTCTTCGGCGCAACCTGGTTCAAGGGAAGCTGGTTCGGCCGACCCGTGCAGTGGAACGGTCTGCGCTATGCCTATGCGGTGGCGCAGTTGGCCGAGTACGACTCCTCCCTCGACTGGAAGCGCATCGCCCGGGGCATCACCGTCAGCGGCATGTACCAGCAGTCCGAGGAGGACAAGGACCGGGCGCTGTGGCCCGACAGCATCAGCGCCCTTGACCAGAAGAAGTCCGGCTGGATCTTCGCACCTCGACAGATCCTGCAGAACGCCTACTGGATGATGGGGATGCAGCCGACGCCGGTGACGACGGTCGTCGCCAGGGGCCTCGATGAGACGCGGGTCACCGCAGCCGGCAAGGTCAGTGACACCGTTCTGGGAGAGGGCCAACTGAGCTTCAAGGTCACCTACCAGCCGCCTCAGCGCGGCTATGTGGTGATCTGCGGCACCAGCAAGCCGGCCTCAGTGACGGTCGACGGCAAGCCGGTGCCCGAGGTTGCGCTACCCTCCAAGAGCGACGCCCCGGGCTGGCGGTACATGGAGGACACGCTCCTGGAGCTGCGAGTCGGACAGAGCGGGAGCCATGCGGTGCAACTGGTCGGGGTAAGGGCCGTGCCCTCCTCACTCATGCCCAGGCCGGCCAGGCAGCTTGCCTTCAACTTCGACGGCGGTACCGAGGGCTGGCGTCCCAGCCACGACCTGGCACCCTTCAGCGTGAGCGACGGCGTGCTGCAGACTACGACGACCGCGAGCGATCCCTACATGGTGCGGACCTCCTGCGAGGTGCCGGCGAGGACGGTCAAGCAGATTCGTCTGCGGATGTCCCTGACCTCGGGGCTGATCGCCGATGCGCAGCTCTTCTGGAGCACCACAGACTCGCCATCACTCGACGAGCCCAAGTCGATGCGCTTCCGCACCATCCCAGACGGGCAGTTCCACGAGTACGTGATCCCGGTGGGCGAGAGCAAGCT